>JAUVAY010000033.1 GCA_030591505.1 Flavobacteriales bacterium
CGCTTGGACATAAAAAGTAAACCAATGGACTACGGAAATGAAGCGGAGAGTAACGAACTTCTTGATAAGTTGCCAAAACATTTAAAGCAATTTATTAAGGCTCAAAACTATAAGGAATATTCTCCTATCAATCAAGCTGTATGGCGTTATGTTATGAGAAAAAACATTGACTTTCTTTCGAATGTTGCTCATAAATCCTATTTAAAAGGCTTAAAACTTACCGGAATTGAGATAGATCAAATACCAAGTATGTATGGAATGAACCGTATCCTAAAGGAAATTGGATGGGCTGCAGTGGCTGTAGATGGATTTATACCTCCCAATGCATTTATGGAGTTTCAAGCTTACAAAGTGCTGGTTATAGCCTCCGACATTAGGCAGCTGGAAAATATTGAATACACTCCCGCCCCAGACATTATACATGAGGCTGCAGGTCATGCACCAATAATTGCTAACCCTGATTATGCTGAATATTTAAGACGATTAGGTGATATCGGTGCGAAAGCCATTTTATCGAAATATGATATTGAACTATACGAAGCAGTTAGGAAATTATCTATTCTAAAAGAAGCCGAGAATGTAAGTGAGCAAGAGATTGAAAATGCGCAAAAGGAATTAGAAGCTTTACAAAACTTAGAGGTAGTAGATTCTGAAATGTCGCAAATTAGAAATCTACAATGGTGGAGTGTGGAATATGGCTTGGTAGGAGATATGGAAAACCCTAAAATTTATGGTGCCGGATTACTCTCTTCCATCGGAGAAAGTAAAAATTGCTTGGATAATAGTGTAAAAAAACTTCCTTATTCTATTGAAGCTGCAAAGCAGAATTTTGATATTACTCAAGCTCAGCCGCAATTATTTATCACCCCTGACTTTTCCTACCTGATGGAAGTATTGGAAGAGTTTGCCAATACCTTAAGTTTAAGAAAAGGTGGAAGTAAGGGACTAAAAAAGCTTATTGAATCCAATATGGTGGGTACGATAGAGTTAAGTACCGGACTTCAAATTTCGGGAAGGTTTTCTAAGATGATAGTAAATGATGACAATGAAGTGATCTTCTTCAAAACTGATGGTCCAACAGCATTGGCCTTTAGAGAAAAAGAATTGATCGGTCATGGAATTGAACACCATTCTGATGGTTTTAGTTCTCCCTTAGGAAAATTGAAAAATATAAATCTTGCTATAGAGGATATGGGTCCTCTTGACCTAAAAGCCTATGATTTCTATGATGGTAAATGGCTCTCCTTTGAATTTGAAAGTGGCTTAAAAGTAGAGGGCATGAACGTGACTGGAATCAGGAATATTCAAGGAAAACTTATGCTTATTCAATTGAAAGATTGCACCATCACCTATAAGAACGAGCTGCTTTACAAACCTGAATATGGTGTTTTTGATATGGTAATTGGCCGAGAGATCGTTTCAGCATATGCAGGAGCTGCTGATCATCATTCATTCCCAAATTTATATGACGCATCCCATACACTGACGATCAAAGCCCCTAAATCTATTGCTATTGATAGGTTGGAAAAACAATATCAACGATTAAGAGAACTAAGAACACAAGAGCTTACTGATGATAAACAACTAAAAATAATTTTCGAATTACTGAAAAAGGATTATCCAAATGAATGGCTTCTTGCTTTGGAAGTTTATGAACTTACAAAAGGTGAAGTACTGAGAACTGATCTCTTAAATTATTTAAATGCCTTGGCTCTAAAGGAAGCCAGGCTAGCTACACTTATTAAAGAAGGCGTGAGTATCCTAAACACTCCTACTTAAACCTTTTAATTGCTCCTGATTTTACTCTTGCTAAGTAATCTCTAAGGTCTACTCTCACTTCTTTAGATAAAATATAAAGCCCGATTATATTTGGGAATGCCATCCCTAAGATCATCATGTCGGAAAAATCCATTACCGCACTCAAAGTAGATGAGGATCCGATTACGATAAATACCATAAATAATACTTTATAGGCATTAGCCATACTTTTAGAATCTCCAAAAATGAAAGTCCATGCTTTTAATCCGTAATAGGACCATGAGATCATAGTAGAAAACGCAAAAAGGAAAACAGCGACAGAAAGAACAATTGGAAACCAGGAAATAGCACTTCCAAAAGCAGAAGAGGTTAACTGGGCTCCTTCAAGCTCATATCCGGTATATCTTCCTGTGATCACAATAACAAGTGCGGTCATGGTACAAATAACAACCGTATCAATAAAGGGTTCAAGTAATGCTACAAAACCTTCGCTAACTGGTTCATTTGTTTTTACTGCAGCGTGAGCAATCGCAGCTGAACCTACACCTGCTTCATTTGAGAAGGAAGCTCGTTTAAAACCAGTTAAAAGCACACCGATAAAACCACCGTACATTGAATCTGCACTAAAAGCACTATCGAAAATAAGTCCAAAAGCTGATGGTATTTCTGCATAATTGATGGCTAAAATTATTAGGGCAGTAAGTACATAAAGAGCAGCCATAAAAGGAACGATCTTCTCTGTAACCTTTGCAATAGATTTAATACCACCAATAATAACCACTCCAACCAATAAAGCCATACCTACACCAAACCAAAACCCATGACCTTCAAGAAAGGACATTTGTCCTTGTAACTGAGCAAAAGCTTGATTAGCCTGAAACATATTTCCACCACCGAAAGAAGCAAGGATGGCTAAAACTGAAAAAACAACAGCTAAAAACTTACCCAACTTCGCCATGTTTCGTTTCGAAAGCCCTTTAGTTAAATAATACATTGGGCCACCCGATACATTTCCATTTTCATCTATGGTCCTATATTTCACACCTAAAGTACATTCGGTAAATTTTGTTGACATACCCAAGAAACCTGCAATGATCATCCAAAATGTAGCTCCTGGACCACCAATAGTAATAGCGACAGCAACACTGGCAATATTTCCTAGACCAACAGTAGCAGAAAGTGCCGTGGTTAACGCCTGAAAGTGTGAAACTTCTCCTTTATCATTAGGATCATCATATTTTCCTTGTACTAATTGAAGTGAGTGTTTAAAACCCCGAATATTAATAAAATTCATACGGATAGTGAAGAATACTGCACCAATAACTAACCAAACAACAATTATTGGCACGTCTGCACCAATCTCTAAACCAACCGCTTTAACAGGGTCCCAAAAAAATATTTGCGCAAAAAAATCAACAACAGGAACAAATAGATCATTCACTTTGTCTCCAATTGAAGAAGCTTCCTGCTCTAATAACTCTTCTTTGTTTTGAGCAAACAAAACATTTGCTATAAATAAAAATAGTCCGCTTGTAAGTAGTTGTTTAATCATATTGCTTGGTTCTGTTACTTGAATCTGTAAGAAACATATAATTTTTTGGATAGAAAAATCTTAAGAAATGAAAGGAGGTAAAAGAAATTTTTAATTTATTTTCTAATCATACTAACAACCTTCTTAAAATCAACGTCTATACTTTCGAAGGCCTACTTATTTATAGATGAAAATTTATAGGTATAGATCAACGCTACAAAGCGATTTCATTACAATTCAGATTGCGATATTATTTTTAGTATTATTAAATAAGAAGCCTATTATTGCTTTAAAAGCCACATTATCCTATCGTAAGAGATGACATAATGAACAGTTACGATACCTCCAAAGACCAAAGCAAATTTTGTATCTACGACATCGTACAATGACCAGCTTGCAAAAGTAAAAAAACCTAATTCGAGTAATAACCTGACAATTCCTGAAACAGGTATTGGAGCCTTCCCCGAGCGACTGGGATCATTTGGAACGGCAAAAATTCCCCAAATTGTCGCAAAAACAATAGGCAGTCCAAAAGCTAGAATAAATCTTAACCAAGTATCATACATATCCCACCCCCATAGGCCAATAGCCAGTAAAGCGGCTAACTCAAGAAGAAAACGTAAGGCAAGATTAATCGGATGGGAACCCATTTATATCAAATCACTTCCCATTGAATTTCTGTGAGAATATTATCCTCATACCATAAGCTAAGTCCTTCATCCTCATTACTAATTAAATCACCTCCATCTTCAATATTCTTTAACTCTTCCCAATCAGAACTTAGATCCATTGTAGCTATTGCTTTTTCAACATCAGCACGGCTTTGTCCAATTAATTGCTGACCATTCAATAAGTAACTTATCGAACTTACTGAAATAGTACTTAACTCAAGGCGTTCTAACATGTCAAAGGAAAGCGAGAGTTCTAATTCATCATAATGCCATTCTTCTGCATAAAAATCAACATCTTCATCAGAGAAATTTTCACGATGTTTTTCGTCTGGTTCACCCATTATTTTGAGTACCTCTTCCGGAGACATTCCAAACTTTAACTCTCCAATTCCGCTACCTAACTTAATTTCTTTATTCATAGTCTTATTTTTACAACACGCTAAATTCTTTTCTCTTGACTAGTTCTAATCTTAAAAAATTTATTCAGCAAATTAATCTGTCGCTGTGTACCCAATACAAAAAGTTTCGAATCAGGCTCTAATCTAGTCTCAGAATCTGGATTAATAATATAATCTCCTTTACTTGTTTTAAATCCGATAATATTAACCCCCAATTTATTCCGGGCATCCAACTCTCGAATACTTAAGTTCTTCAACTCATTGGGCATATTAACAAAAGAAACCTCTTCTAAATTCACATCTGCCGCACCTTGAATTGAGATGTGGTCTAGAAATTCGATCACATCCGGAGTCACAACAAGTGAAGCCATGTGCGCACCACCAACCGTATCCGGCATAATCACATTGGCCGCACCAGCAATTTTAATCTTCTTCGCATTTCTTGGATTAGAAGCTCTACTAATTATCAATGTTCTATCACACATCTCCCTAGCCGTCAGCACAACAAACATATTATTTGAATCACTAGGCAAGGTGGTTATTAGCGCTTTAGCATTCTTAACACTCGCTTTTTCTAAATTAATTTCATCGGTGGCATCACCTACTAAATAGTACAAATTCTTATCGTTAACCAGTTGTTCGATCATCTTCGCATCATTCTCCATAACCAATACTTTCTCGTTATGTGCGAGCAGATCTTTAACTGTCTGCTGACCAACACGCCCGTAACCACATACGATCACATGTCCTTTTAATTTACTTATTTCCTTTAACATTTTGTCTTCTATAAATCGTTTTCGGTAATCTCCGCTCATAATATACGAAGTAATTGTTGTTACGGAATAAGCGAAAATCCCGAATGAACTAATAATTAACGCGGAAGTGAAAAGCTTCCCGGCATCGCTTAAAGGGTGGATCTCTTGAAACCCAACCGTGGATATCGTAATGATGGTCATGTAAAAAGAATCGATAAAAGTGTATTCCTCTTCCAGCATTTCAAAGCCAAATATACCCACCATAATAACGGCCAATAACATTAATAATGCTTTGGCCATTTGTTTTACAAAATTATCTGTAAAAATAGAATATCGCTCCATTAAATTTCCCAAATGGTTCTCCTTGATGGAGGTTTAAAATAATTCTTGTTTTGAAGTACGAATACCATTATCAGATATAAAATAATAGGAGACCCAAAAGTTAAGAAAGAGAAATAAATAAAGAATAGTCTGATAGACTGGGTTCTAATTCCAAGTTTTTCACCCCACCAAGAAAAGACTCCAAATGCCTGCCTTTCAAAAAAATATAAAATTCGTTTTACCATTTAATTGGGATTCAAGATCCATACTCCGATCTTGCAAGATAAACATTTTTTGGATGAACAAAGATTGTTTTTAAGCTCTAATAATCCTTGCGATTCCAATGCGTTTTTCGCCACGATTCCCCTATTTTTCCAATGCCTTATAATACTATTTGATTCTGCTTTTAAGTGCTCGAGAATATCCAATGCTTTCTCCTTTAAATGTTGCTCATCATGCTGTTTAGCATAAGCATACAAATAAGGAACAACTCCATTGATAAGGATATTGTTGGTCATTGAGGGCCCCATTCTTTTTGATCTGGACTTAGCTGCTTTATCAAATCTAAAATGAGTATACCAATAACTATTCACCTCAACACTAAAGTAATTATGTATTGAACAAAGTCCCTGATCATAGAATAAACACCTGCTCAATGCACTCCAATTAGAAAATATTTGTGCCAATTGTGCTATTCGTATACTTGGGAAATTTGAAGGCCGCATACGCATGAATTTCCAGGAAGAAACATTCATCACCTTATAATCATACTTCCTTTTTAAAAAGGTAAATTCTTTTTTCAATTTTCTAGGGTATTCATCGTTCATCTCTCCTTCCAAAAATCCTGCGATTCCGAATAATACTGCTTCCAATTGCAAACTATCATGCTCATTTTTTCTAATATATTCGTAGGGAAGTAATGAAGCGAATGACCTAAATGCTTCTTTGTTTACTTTCGATCCAATTGCAGTAATAATTGTTTGCATAAGTGTATTATCCCAATGTCCTCGAAGCTTATGTAATACAATTTCCACATCCTCAACTTTCCGCTCCAACCTTTCGATAGCAGTGCGTGTGATCATTTGTGAGATAATGATCGCTGGAACTTTCACAATTAAATTTTCGCAGGGCAACCAACTCGTTTTCTTACTTAAGTTCTTCCATTGTAAAAATTTACCCTGATCGATTCTTCCTTTTAATTGTAAAGTCGGTAAATGATCCAAACGATCACTCTTTCCCTTCATATCATCTTCCAACACTACATGAAGAATTACATTGGAATAGGCAGGATCATAGTGATGTTGATGAAGAAGCCAATCGCTCGATAAAACATGAATTTCTACGTTACCAATCCATAGGGTTTCTCCAATTTTAATTCGTGCATCACTAAAATCAGGTCCGCTATTATGATTGTGTATTCCTGGCGACAGTACTTGGATCCTATCTCCATGAGTTGATAGAATTTGGCTATGGTCAAATAGTTGATACAACCATATAAAATGTAAAAAATCCTCCGGCATAAAATTATTATATCCGGAAAATTAAGTCGAAATCCAGCTTAATAAAATCAGTAAATAACTGTAATTGAACTAATACAAAAGACTTAGAATTTAGATCAACCCTGACAGCAATAAAATCTTCTCCATCTCCGACTGGATCTCTTTTGCCGCTTCTTCAGCTTTTACAGCAAAGTCTTTTCCAGAACCTGCATAGATAATCCCTCTTGATGAATTTACTAGTAATCCTATGTCTGTATTTAATCCAGCTTCAGCGACATCACTCAATGAACCACCTTGTGCCCCAACACCTGGAACTAAGAAAAAATGATTGGGTATGCGTTTTCTTAGATCTGCAATAAAAGCAGCTCGCGTTGCTCCAACAACAAACATCATGTTTCCCTCATTACCCCATTCAGCACATCGTTCCATTACATGTTCATATACTAATTTTCCATTTGCCAATTTCTGATTTTGAAAATCCATGGCTCCGGCATTGGAGGTTAATCCCAGAACAATTGCCCATTTATCTTCTCTAATAAATGGAAGAACTGAATCGCTTCCCATATAGGGTGCAATAGTTAGCGCGTCAAATGAATAAGTATCGTAAAATGTTTGAGCATAATAGGTAGAAGTATTACCAATATCCCCTCTTTTGGCATCTGCTATTGTAAGAATATCCTGTGGAATATAGTCCAGCGTTTTTTGCAAACTCTCCCAACCTTTAGGGCCCAACATTTCATAAAAAGCAATATTAGGCTTATATGCTACCGCATAGTTTTTGGTTGCATCGATAATCTGTTTATTAAACTCAAAAATAGGATCATCGTGCTCGAGTAGATGTGAAGGGATCTTTTTTAAATCAGTATCGAGACCAACACATAAAAAGGATTTTTTCTTCTTTATTTGCTTTATTAAACTTTCTCGATTCATTCTATTATTCTTTATTCTCCTGCAGTCAATTTTTCAGCATTCTCTGCAAACTTCAATTTATCGATGATTTCCTGAATATCACCATCGATAATATTCGGCAGATTATACATTGTCAGGTTTATTCTATGATCTGTTACCCTTCCCTGAGGATAATTATACGTTCTGATTTTAGCTGATCTATCACCTGAAGAAACCATACTTTTTCTTCTTACGGCATCTGCAGCTAATTTTTTCTCGAGTTCCATTTGATAAATACGCGTTCTCAATACAGAAAGTGCCTTATCATAATTTTTAAGCTTGGATTTCTGATCTTGGCATTGCGCTACGATTCCAGAAGGAATGTGGGTTAATCGAATGGCCGAATAAGTGGTATTAACAGACTGTCCACCGGGACCACTGGAGCAATAAGAATCTACTTTAAGATCAGATTTCTTCACTTCAACATCAAATTCATCTGCTTCCGGAAGCACCATAACGGTGGCAGCCGAAGTATGTACTCTTCCTTGAGTTTCTGTAGCAGGAACCCTTTGTACACGGTGAACACCAGCCTCAAACTTAAGTTCTCCATAGACATTATCTCCATTAACTTCAAAAATGATCTCTTTATAACCACCTGAAGTTCCGTAATTAATATCTACTATTTCGACCTTCCATTTCCTGGTTTCACAGTATTTAGAGTACATTCTAAAAAGATCTCCTGCAAAAATACTGGCTTCATCTCCTCCTGTTCCTGCTCGAATTTCAACAACTGCACTTTTAGCATCTTCAGGATCTTTCGGAATTAATAGAACTTTTACACCTTCATCAAGAACTGTTATTCTATCTTCCAATTCACTCAGCTCATCCTTTGCCATTTGAATAAAATCAGCATCTGTTTCATTACTGATAATCTCTTTCGATGACGTTATATTCTCCTTTATGTTCTTATATTCAAAATAGGCTTCTACTATAGGTTCAAGATCTTTATACTCTTTATTTAGCTTGATATAACGCTTCATATCGGCAATGATATCCGGGTCGATAATTTGCTTACCAACCTCATCATAGCGTTCTTTTATAAAAGATAATTTCTGTAATAATTCACTCATGGTCTTTCCTTTCGTTTAGAAAATAGTACAATTATTTTCTATTTAATAATTAAAAATCCCATAAGGACTTTTAATAGTAAGGCTTTTATTATCAGCCCCTTCAACTCTTCCTATAATTTGGGCTTCTATCGAAAATGATCTTGAAATTTCAATGATCTTCTCCGCATGCTCTTCCGGTAAATAGATCTCCATTCGATGCCCCATATTAAAGACTTTATACATTTCCTTCCAATCCGTGTTCGATTCTTTTTGAATAAGTTCGAACAATGGTGGCGTTGGAAATAGATTGTCTTTTACAACATGAAGATCATCTATAAAGTGTAAGATCTTTGTTTGCGCACCTCCACTACAATGAACCATTCCATGAATATTATCACGATATGATTCAAGCATCTTCTTAATAACAGGTGCATAAGTTCGTGTTGGGGACAAAACTAGTTTCCCTGCATTAATCGGACTCCCTTCAATATTATCTTCCAGCTTCTTCGTCCCTGAATAAATAAGGTCTTCCGGTACTTCATGATCAAAACTCTCCGGAAATTCCATTGCCAGTGATTTTTCAAATACATCATGACGAGCAGAAGTCAATCCATTTGACCCCATCCCACCATTGTATTCATTCTCATAATTTGCCTGACCAAAAGAAGCTAGACCTACTATTACATCTCCTGCTTTAATATTTGCATTGTTGATTATATCACGTTTTGGCATTCGGCAAACCACCGTACTATCGACAATTATTGTTCTTACCAGGTCACCAACATCAGCCGTTTCGCCTCCAGTAGAATTAATCCCTATTCCATGGCTTCGTAAATTCTCCAGCAGCTCTTCCGTTCCATTAATGATCGCTGAAATCACTTCTCCGGGAATTCGATTCTTATTTCTTCCTATCGTTGAGGAAAGAAGAATATTATCTGTTGCCCCTACACAAAGAAGATCGTCAATGTTCATGATCAATGCATCCTGGGCAATTCCTTTCCACACTGATATGTCATTTGTTTTTTTCCAATACATGTAGGCAAGTGATGACTTTGTGCCAGCACCATCTGCATGCATTACGATACAATGATCTTCGCTCCCGGTCAATGTATCCGGAACTATTTTGCAAAATGCTTTGGGAAATAATCCCTTATCAACATTTTTTATGGCTTCGTGAACATCTTCTTTGGATGCTGAAACCCCTCTTTGCTGGTACCTTTCTTGCATGTTAGTACAAATTAAAAAGCATCCCGAATCCCGATAGCTATCGGGACGGGACGCTCTTAAAATATTTTGAGTGCAAAGCTACTGTTCTTTTGGCACGAAATCAAAACTCAATACTGTAAATTCAGTCCGTCGATTCTTTTGATGAGCGGCTTCTTTTTCAGCTTTAGTAGGCATGTTATTAATTTGCTCATCAGTGATCTTCAATCGTGATTCTCCAAAACCTCGGGCTACTAATCTATCTTGATCAATACCTTTTGATATAAGATAATCTACACAAGACTGCGAACGTTTTTGCGATAAAGTTACGTTATCACTATCGGAACCTCTGCTATCAGTATGCGCTTGCAGTTCGATAATAATTGTGGCGTTATCGACTAATATCTCATGTAAATAATCCAAAGAATCTTTTGAAGTTTCCAATAATGCCCATTTTGCAAATTCATATTGTACTTCAGGGAATTCAATTGGTTCATCACTAATTGGCTGAATAAAGAACTCTTTGATAAAAGTTGTTGACTCACCTAGATCGACAGTAGTAATTTGGTCTTTTGCAATAAGGTAATCTTCTCCTTTACTTACAACTATAGAGTAGGTAACCTCTGCGTTGATATAGCGTTCTTCTCCATTATCAGCAAAATTAAACCCTCCATTGTCATCAGACATGGTTTGAAAAGAAGAACCATCCGTTCCGGCAACCCTTATAAACGCATTCGTAACCGGAGCTTGTGTTTCTTTATCATAAATATTCCCTTGAAGAACATAAACCAACGGAGGCAACATAAAGTTAAAAATATCAGATTGCCCCTTACTTCCTGGTCGGTTACTTGTTAAGTAACCTCTATCGTTCATCTCTTCGAAAATAATTGAGTAATCATTATAACCAGAATTTATTGGGTATTTCATATTTTCAACTTCTCCCCATTGATTAATGTCAGTTGGGATTGCTTTAAAAATATCTAATCCTCCCATTCCTCTTCTACCATTTGAAGAAAAGTATAAAGTTCCATTAGGATGAATAAAAGGAAAAAGTTCATCTCCTTTTGTATTAACATCTGGTCCAAGGTTCATTGGGTTACTCCATATTGAGTTTTCATTAGCCCGTGAAACTCTCCAAATATCTCTTCCACCCTGACCTCCTGCCATATCAGAAACAAAAAACAATGTTTTTCCGTCTTTTGTAATGGATGGGTGACCGATGGTAATCGTATCGGCATCGACAGCTTTTAATTCTAAAAGAACAGGTTCCGTCCATCCTTCTCCAACATATTCTGAATAGTAGATATCGCAACCAAGATCACCATCTTTCTCTTCGATACATCGTGTAAAATAAATAGTGGCTTTGTCAGCTGAAAAACAAGCACCACCCTCATTATGCTTAGAGTTTATTGCTGGAGAGATCCCGGCAGGTTCCGCCCATTTACCTTTTTCATCTCTTGTTGTAATATAAAGATCCTGATAATTCTCTCCTGATCTATTATCGATCTTAGACCCTTCTGATGCTTCTCTTGAGGAAGTAAATACTATTGACTGATAGTCATTGCTAGCATATGTAGCTGAAAAGTCAAACTGAGGTGAATTTATTTGAACCTCTGGTGTCACCACAAATTTTGTAGGATTGTCTACCCAACTTTGTGCTGATTCACATGCTTCTCTATCAAGCTCTGCAATAGGATCATCATTTACTTTCTGAAAATATTGCTTATATCTTCTTAATGCTTCTTTGTATTTCCCTTGATTTTGCATCGAAAAAGCTAAGCGATAATACACTAAAGGATCAGAATATTTTGCCTTTATCGCCTTTCCATACCAAACTTCAGACTGCTCATAATTCAAAATTGCACCGTATGATTCTGCAATCATGAAGATCAAGCGTGCTTTTTCTTGTGGATTCTTCTCCTTTACGTATGCCTTTTTATAGAGATCAATCGCGTCGAAATAGGCTTTATTGTTGTAAGCGTTCTCCGCTTTTTCTACATAACTATGCTGAGCATTGAGCGCTAGCGCCAATCCCATAAGCATAAACAATGAAAATATCTTCTTCATAAATAGATTATTCAAACATTATTATCCGCAATTTAAACATTACGGTTAAGCTCTCGAAAATAACTAATATTTTTCCATTATAGCAAAATGACGAGAGTATACATTTATATTGAATTTTGTTCCTTTTTATTAATGGCTTTAAAAACGAATAAAACCCTAAACGCAAAAACAAAGCCATAATTATTAAATTGACTTTAGCATGTAATTTCAGCGCTCTTAAATCGGTAAACTGAAACTATAAAACATTAACACCTTCCTACAATGAAAAAGGGCTAATCCAACAATGTGGTTTAGCCCTAAAATATTTTAGCTAGATATAGAAAGCAGCTTCAATACAATCGAAATACTATTTCAACCTGGCTTGTGCTTCTCCTATAATATATTGATAGCGTTTAAGGATCCGGTTCCACTCTTCAAATTCCTGATCATCTTTAACACTGACAACACCATCAGCTCTTTCGCTTGCTATCTTGATCACATACTTTAAAGGGTTTGAATCTCCCATCTTAACAATTACCCGCGTTCGGATCGTACTTTCTCCATTAAAACTCTGAACCTGCCATGCAGATCTGATGTAACCGGTTTCCTTATCGGTGATTTCCAAAACATCAAACTCCGCCATAACAATAGAGCTAATTAATTTCCATGCATCGATCTCTGCTAAGCCATCTTTAACTTCCAATGTAACATTTACATTTGCCATATCTGTAGATACTGAAGTTTTAAATGCTTGATCCTCTGATAATTCAATATGATCATTAACAGGTGGTTCTTGATATTCTTTACTGTTACAATAATTAAGTTTTTTCTTAATATATCCTTCTTTAAATACAATAACCTGAACACAGTCTCCTTTACGTACTTTCACATCATATTCACCTAATCCCACTATTTTTCCATTCATTTTGATCTCAGCAGATTCAGGTGAAACTTTGAGTTTAACAACACGGTCATCTAAGGTGAAATTATAATTAAGTGGTGGCTCCTTCTCCCCTTCCTTATTACAAAATAATTTCTCAGCATTTTCGAAACCTTCTTTCTCAACTCTAACTGTTACACATTCTTTTTCTCGAACAACCACTTCTTCATTTCCCTCACCTCTTAAATCATCATTCACATAAATATCTGCAGTTGTAGGTACTACACTAATACTGACCAGACGGTTAACGAGTTTCATGTGATCCTTAAGTGGAGGCTCTTCCTGTCCATCCAGATTATAATATGTTTTCTTAAGCACTTCAAAACCCGCTTTCTTTAATTCGATCGTTTGAGAGTTACCCACTGGAACAATCAAATCAAACCTTTCTCTTCCCACATTTACCCCGTTTACATAAATATCTGCATCAAAGGGTAGCGTAGTAATTGCCACCATTCTATTTTGGAGATTGATTCTAATTTCTTTCGGCCACTTTCTTTCTTTTGGGTATTCTTGAATCAATGGCTCAAAACCCTCTTTTATTATTACGATTCGATTATCAGACTTACCACTCAATTTTAACTGAGCTGTTCCTACACCCAATGCAGGTTTTATTATTGTTGTCCCTTTAAGTAGAAAAATCTGAGCATCAGAATAGTTTACGATCAAGGTTAATTTTTGCCCATAAATAAAAGTAGAGACAAGAATCATTGAAATTCCTAAAAAGATGATTTTTAACGTTTTCATTAGTGTTTTTTACTTGTTTGGATTAGACGATCAAATATATCAATTAATCGAAACAACACAAATGTTTACCCCTAATAAGAACGTTTATTTGCTGCTATAATCGCTTTTGCCTCCAGTTTTGGAAAGCAATTTCGTTTCTTTAATAACAATGCTTTTGGAAATAGACTTACACATATCGTAAACGGTAAGCGCTGCAACAGAAACTCCTGTTAAAGCCTCCATTTCCACACCTGTTTTTCCTTCCGTTTTCACCGTGCATTGAACAGACACTTCTTGTTCATTGATAATTTGAATAATGATCGAGCTATGATCAAGCGCTAAGGGATGACACATTGGAATAAGATCATGCGTTTTCTTCGTTGCCATGATCCCAGCAATAATTGCTGTTTGAAAAACAGGTCCTTTTTTAGTGTGTAACTCATCATTCTTAAAAAGAGAAATAATCTCTTTACCAAGTACAATCTTACTTTCTGCAATAGCTGTTCTAACACTTATTCCTTTATTCCCAACATCTACCATGCGCGGCGAACCTGAATCATCAAGATGCGTAAAATCATTATTTTTTTCCTTTCCCATACCGTCCTAAGTACTAACTTTGACCTGCAATTTAATAATTATGATAGCAGCAAGCAAAGCATACGAATTGATTATGCAACATACCGGTAATTGGGGGATTGAAGAAATCTCTTTTGATCAATCGGTAGGTAGGATACTACGAGAAGATATAAAAGCAGATAGAGACTTCCCTCCTTTCGATAGGGTAACAATGGATGGAATCGGAATAAGCTATTCGAAAGGCAAGAATGAATTCAGGGTCGTCGACCTTCAAGCTGCTGGGATGCCGCGAAAATCTTTAGAAGATGCAGCAAACTGTATGGAAGTGATGACAGGCGCAATTTGTCCAAATGGAATTGACACTATTATCCCTTATGAAAATATTGAGATCATAGATAAAATGGCTACCGTTAAAATTCCGGTTAAGCAAGGTAAGAATGTTCATTACCAAGGGTTTGATAAGAAAACAGGGGATATTCTAGTTCCACAAGGCAAGAAAATAAGCACAGCAGAGATCGGTGTAATTGCAAGTGTTGGAAAATCATCACTTAAGGTATCAACACTTCCGCGTGTTGCAATATTATCCACAGGAGATGAATTACTGAACGTTGAAGAAGTTCCTTCCAATTATCAAATTCGTAAATCTAATGTATGGGCCTTAAAGACGGATCTTCTAGAAATGAAGATAGATGCAGATATGTTTCATCTGGCCGACTCAAAAGAAAAAATAAAAGATGAATTAAGCCACATACTAAAGAATTACGATGTGGTATTGCTTAGTGGTGGGGTATCGAAAGGTAAGCTTGATTATATTCCAGAAGTAATGGAGTCATTAGGTATTGAAAAAATATTTCATCGTGTTAAGCAGCGTCCTGGAAAACCGTTTTGGTTCGGGAATTATCAAAATAAAGTTCAGTTGTTTGCCTTTCCTGGCAACCCCGTTTCAACTTATGCCGGTTTTCACCGATATTTTATTCCATGGCTTAATAAATCAATGGAAATGGAAGAGCAGCCAGCTTATAAATTAAAACTAACTGAAGAGTTTAACTTTGATCTAGCACTTGAATATTTTTTACAAGTAAAAATTGTTCAAACATCAAATGGGCCTCAGGCTAAACCAATAAAGGGTAAAGGAAGTGGTGACCATGCTAATTTATTAGCGACTGATGGGTTTTTAGTTATTCCTGAAGAAGTGAATCATTGTCCCGTTGATTCAGAATTTGATTATATTCCATTTCGAAAAATTGGATTATAAAACAATTCTTGAATAAAAGACCCCTAAATATCCTGACCCTTCTTTTGCAAGGCGTGTTCAGTATTCTTCTCCTAATATACCTGGTCGTACCGATATATGAAGTTGAAAATGTAAGCTTTACTGGAGACTCCATGTACTCACCCTATGAGAATTGGGAACAAAGTCCAGTTAGGATCATGCGCGTTAATAATGGGGTTTTATCTAGTGCCTTATCCGACAATTCTCTTCACTTTTTTAACTACCTGGCCGATGGATCACTTTTACTTTTGGATTCATTGCAATCTTCTTTTACTTCTCCTTTCTTTTTAGGTCATTCAATAAATGATATTCAATTTTTAATAAAGAGATCAAAGAAAGAAACTATACTATTCAATTCAGCTGAAATTGTCCCACTTCGCCGCTCACAATTAAGAGGAGTGAGCATGCAACTGATAAATAGCGAAATTGATCTGGCTTTTTTAGATCAATCATTGAATGCTGGTATTCCCATGATGCTTGTTGCAGGTGAAGGAAGCAGCAATTTTCAATTTAATCAAATAATGACGAGTACCGGAAGTGCTGCTGATTGCATGAACGCCCTTCTTGGCGGTCGAAATTTGATCGTAGTTTCAAAAGAAGATGTTTTTTCAGCTGACGTAGAGCGTATCCCTGTTATTAGGAATATTGAATGGAAAAATGATGAGCTTACAATAGACCTTTCGAAAAAAGGAAACATTCAGGTCGTGTCATCGGGGTTTACATTGGATACGCTTTCTCAAAACCTACATTTAAAAATAAATCATGCAAATTGGTTCCGTTTTAAAGTGGATTTTAAAGATGAAGTGATAAGTTATATTTCCAATCCCTTCTTTCGATATTCACAAAATCCATTTAAAATGACTTATCCAAAAGCAAACAACCAGCTTACGATTTTCATCAATTTAAGCTGGTTGATCACTATCTTTCTTCTAAATTATTTTATTAATAAATTCAGAAGGAAATATCTTTAACGTTTACTTCATCTCTTTCCACTTGGCAAGATTTTCCTTATTCATTTTAATATAAGGCTTATACTCGGCTGCTTCACTCATCTCTAAAGATTTCTCTGCCGTTTTGATCGCGTTTTTGAAATCACCATTTGCAGCATAGGCTTCAGAAAGTGTTTTTACATTCCAGAACTTCTCTTTCGATTCAACAGACATTAAGGAATATTTTAATGCATTTTCCTTATCTTCATTTTCCAGATAAAACTTGGCAATTGAATTATAGGTTCCAAAAGCGCCATCCAATTCCTCTAATTTTTCATTAATATTTGCCATCGCTTGTTCGGTAGATGACGCAACAAGGTCGACATTAACATTAACGTTGGCCCAGGTAAAAGACAAAACAGCATTATCAGCCAGAACACTATTAAATCCGATTGTAAATGTTTCGGTCATATTATCTGTAGTATTTACAGATGCCGTAAACGACGCTACATTATTAGCCTCATCATACCCATTTGCTCCCCAAGTATCCCAATTTGTATTCAATACTATCGTCCATGAGTCCTTTTCAGGAGTTATATAAATGGCGTATTTACCTGCTGAAACTTTATTTCCATTTAATTCGATATCTGAATTAAATTCAATGCTTGTCGCCGCATTAGCACCAGCTCTCCATACATCTGAAAAGGGTACAAGGTCACCGAAGATCGCTCTTCCTTTTACATTTGGACGTGAATAGATAAGTGTAAAATCAGTTAATCCAACACGCTGATGAATCTCTGCTGCAGAGCTTGGTTGTGGAAGCTCTTGTGCACTTAAATTTGATAAACCACTAAATGAGAATAATAAAATACTTAAAAGCGTTAATTGTTTTTTCATGGTGTTATATTTTTATTTTACAAATTATTACTTAAGATCAAGGCAACTATTATGAAGCGACTTTTAACTTGCTTAATTTAGATTTATCAAAGTGTTTTCTTGCATAAGCTTCTGTTACCCTCAATGAATTTACATCTGCTTTTGAAGGCAATTCAAACATCGCATCATTTAATATAGCTTCTATAATTGACCGCAACCCACGTGCTCCAAGACTATATTCTAGCGCTTTTTCAACGATAAAATCAAGTGCTTTCGAATCGAAACTTAACTTCATATTATCCAGCTCAAACAATTTAACATATTGTTTGATCAGTGCGTTTTTCGGCTCTGTTATAATATTTCTAAGCGCCTTTTTCGATAAAGGTTCAAGGTAAGCAAGTACCGGAAACCGACCGATCAACTCAGGAATTAATCCAAAAGTTTTTAGGTCTTGTGGAGCAATATATTGCAATAGATTTTCCTTATCGATCTCATCCTCTGGATGTAGTATAGAAAATCCAATGGGTGAAGTATTGATTCTGCGACCAATGATCTTTTCAATTCCATCAAATGCACCACCCGATAAGAATAAAATGTTTCGAGTGTCTACCTGAATCATTTTTTGTTCAGGATGTTTTCTTCCTCCTTGTGGTGGAACATTAATAATTGCTCCTTCCAACAATTTCAATAAACCTTGTTGTACACCTTCACCACTAACATCTCTGGTAATAGAAGGATTATCGCTTTTTCGTGCAATTTTATCAAGCTCATCAATAAAAACAATACCCTTTTCCGCCTTTTTCACATCATAATCAGCTGATTGCAATAATCGGCTTAAAATACTCTCTACATCTTCTCCCACATAACCAGCTTCGGTAAGAACAGTGGCATCAGCAATGGCGAAAGGAACTTGCAATAATTTTGCAATTGTTCTGGCCATCAATGTTTTACCTGTTCCTGTTTTACCAACAAATACAAGGTTTGCTTTTTCTATTTCAAGATCATCCTTCATTGCAGGCGCATGAAGAAGTCTTTTGTAGTGATTATAAACCGCTACAGATAATACGCGTTTGGCCTCTTCTTGTCCGATAACATACTCATCAAGATGCTTTTTAATCTCAACTGGTTTTTGAAGAACTAAGTTTTGATTTAATTCATTCTTAGAAGTATGTTCAAACTCCTGTTTTACAATTTCATCTGCCTGTTCAATACAATGATCACAAATATGACCCGAAATACCAGCGATAAGCATGTTAACTTCACTCTTCTTTCTCCCACAAAAGGAACAATTCACTTCTTGTTTACCCATCTATTACTTACTTTTATTGATCAGCACTTCGTCGATCATACCATATTTCAAGGCTTCCGAAGCAGTCATCCAATAATCTCTATCACTATCATTCCAAACCTCATCAAATGATTTTCCACTGTGATCGGCAATGATTTGATACAATTCATTTTTAATCTTTTTGATCTCTCGTGCTGTTATTTCAATATCAGACGCTTGCCCTTGAGCTCCGCCTAAAGGCTGATGAATCATAACACGCGAATGCTTCAAAGCAGTTCTTTTTCCTTTTGCACCTGCACAAAGTAGCACAGCACCCATAGATGCGGCCATACCTGTACAGATAGTAGCTACATCTGGATTGATATACTGCATCGTATCATAAATACCCAATCCTGCATATACAGATCCTCCGGGAGAGTTCATATAGATCATGATATCTTTTCCCGGATCAGAAGATTCAAGAAATAGTAACTGAGCAGTAATAATATTGGCAACCGTATCATCAATAGCGGTTCCTAAAAATATTATCCTGTCCATCATCAAGCGAGAAAAAACATCCATTTGCGCTACATTCAACTGACGCTCTTCAATAATATAAGGTGTCATGGATGATTCGATATAAGAATCTAAATGTAAGCTGCTTATTCCATGATGCTTTACCGCGTATTTATTAAATTCATTTCTATTCATAATACAAATTTCTTTTTACCAAAGTTAAGCTCTTTTAAAATAAAAAAAAGCCGCTTGAAGCGGCTTTTTTTATAATGCTTGTGCAGCCTTAACAAAATCATCGTAGCTCACTTTCTTTTCATTGAGCTTAACATTTTCCTTAAGGTAAATAATCAATTTTTTCTCCAGGATCATTTCAGACATTTTTTTGTATTCCTCTTGGTTTGAAAGGACCTGTTTTGCTTGTTCTTCAAGATTATCTGCTTCTGGAGCCGGTAGGCCATATTGCGCATATTGAGCTATAATATATCCTTTTGCAGTATCAACTACTTCATCTAATTCTATCTTAATATCAGCTTCCTGAACTAAACTATTCTCGATCAACTGCCATTTTAAAGAGTTTGCATATCCATCATACTCGTTTGCGATCTGCTCATCAGTGATTGGCTTATCATTACTCACTTTGATCCAACGTTTCAAAAATTCATCCGGTAAAGAAATATTGCTCTTCTCTAACATCGATTTACTCATAGAATTAATAAATAAACGATCGCTTTCTGTAGCAAATTGCTTTTCAGTATCCGATACAACCTTTTTCTTAAGGTCTTCTTCTGAGGTAATTTCACCCTCTTTTCCGATGGTATTAAAAAACTCCTCATTCAATTCAGCAGGAGTTAACGTCTTAACTTCATTAATATTAAATCGAAATTTACTCGCTAGGTTAGCAAGTGCACTTTCTTCGACATTAAGCATTTTCGCTAGATCAGCATCTCCTTTCGATACTTTTTTGGGATCAAGAACAACAAATTCGCCTGGTTTTTTACCTATCAGTTTCTTCTGCGTTGGCTTATTCTCAATAAACTCAAGAGTAATAGTTGAATCCGACATGATACCACCTTCTAGGATCTCATCTTTATCACCCAATTCAACAAAAGTTCCCATGATCATATCTTTCTCTCCAACAATCTCAACATTTGAAAGTGTTCCTTTTCTATTACGCATATCTTTAATATGCTCATCAACCATTTTATCGTCGATCTTAATAACAAGATAATCATTCTTAGAACGTTTATCCAATTTCATATCCACCTTTGGAGCAAGACCAATATCATACTTGAAATTGAATTTATCAGGGTTATCCCAATTTCCACTTTCAGTTTCATCCTCATTTGGCAGTGGACCTCCAAGAATATTTAACTTCTCCTCATCAATGAATTTATTCAATGTTTCATTAATGATCTTATTAAGTTCTTCTGCTAATAAAGCTTTTCCGTATTTCTTTTTAATAATTCCACCTGGTACTTTGCCTGGTCGAAATCCCGGAATACTAACTTTTTTACTGTAAGATTTAAGGCTTTCACTGTACTTTTCCTGATAATCTTCAGGACTGAGCTCAATATTTAGAAGGATATTAAGGTCATCAATTTTCTCTTGTGCAATTTGCATATTGGTTGTGATTGAATTTTTAGTCTTATCGTAAGCTATATTATAGAATTTTACCTGTTGCTTACTTCGATCTTAAAATACTTCAGGTTCAAAACCTGAAAAAAATTGTGCGGGTGGAGGGACTCGAACCCACACACCGCGAGGCACTAGATCCTAAGTCTAGCGTGTCTACCAATTTCACCACACCCGCAATAATAGTATTTATATGAACGACCTTAAAAAGGACTGCAAAAATAGAACTTTTTACATAACTGCATATTAAAATATTAAAATAAATCTATTCGTTAATTGACTTGATGATTATGTACTTTTGTTACTCAATATATCGCTATGAAAAGTTTCGACCCGGCAACATTACATATTAAAGATCTGCATGCTTTATTATTGGGCTCAATTGGTCCAAGACCCATTGCTTTAGCCAGTACGATAAGTAAAAATGGCGAGCACAATCTATCTCCATTTAGCTTTTTTAATGTCTTCAGTGCCAACCCTCCACTATTGATCTTTTCCCCAGCAAGAAGAGGTACTGACAACACTACAAAACACACTTATGAAAACATTAAAGAAGTTCCTGAGGTAGTGATAAATATCGTTAACTATGATATTACTTATCAAATGGTATTGTCCAGTGCAAATTATCCTAAAGGCGTTAGTGAAATTGAGAAAGCAGGATTTACAGCCTTAGATTCTGATCTTATCAAGCCAAAAAGGATTGCAGAAAGTCCTGTTCAATTTGAGTGTAAAGTGAATCAAGTAATTGAATTAAGCGATGGCCCAGCATCAGGAAACTTAATTATGGCTGAGGTGATCAAAATACATGTTAATGAAGAATACCTTGACACCAACAATAAGATCGACCAGAAAAAAATAGATCTTGTGGGTAGAATGGGAGGCAATACTTATGTACGTGCTCATGGAGCTAATTTATTCGAGATAACTCGTCCTAATGATGCAAACTTAGGTGTTGATAGCCTTAGCGAAGATATCCGATTAAGTAAGATCCTTACAGGTAATGATCTCGCTCGCTTGGCCAATGCTGAAGCATATCCTGATGAAACGGATGTGAATGAATATAAATTAATTGAACTTTCATCGATTTTTATAGAGCATGAAAATGATGCAAATTTGCTTGAAATATCTTTGCATAAAAAGGCTAAGAGCCTAATAGAAGATGGTAACATTGAAGATGCCTGGAAAAGCTTACTCGCCTTTAATAATTAACAAACCCTTCTTTACTTAATTGAAAATTTTTCCATTAATAAAAATTAAAAAATAGGTAAAAGCATGTAGTGCAATCATCGATGAATAAAGTAATTTTGTAAGTAAATAAAGGATAAAAATGAGATACGAATTAGAAGGAACATTAATAGTTCTAAAAGACACACATGTTTTAAGCGATCGATTTAAAAAGAGAGAGTTTGTGGTAAAAACGGACGAAGAAAGTTCTTACCCTCAATTAATTCCACTTCAATTTACGCAAGATCGATGTTCAAACTTAGATAGTTATAATTCAGGAGATAAAGTAAAAGTTGAATTTTACGTTAAAGGTCGTGAGTGGACGAGTCCTCAAGGAGAAGTAAAGCATTTCCTTTCACTTGATGCATGGAGTATTAGTAAATCCGGATCCGGAATGAGTGAAAGTCCTGTATCGCCTCCATCAGAAGGAAATATACCACCGCCGCCTTCACCGGTTAATTTTGATAGTGACTCAAGTAGTGATGATCCGGAAGATGATCTTCCATTTTAAAGAAGTAGACCTTCTTTAATTACATACCATCTGTATTTTTAATATCAAGCGCTTCTCTTAAGCCATTTCCTACCAGCATAAAGGCGAGTACTAAAAACATTATGCAAATTCCAGGTACGATGGCTAAATAGGCGAGGTCTGTTGTAATGTAGTGATAATGATCTTTGATCATCCCTCCCCAAGAGGGCATGGGAATTTGAGCCCCTATTCCAAGAAAACTTAATCCCGCCTCAATGAGGATCGCGCTTGCAAAATTAGCGGCTGATATGACTATTACCGGCCCCATAACATTGGGTAAAATATGTTTAAAGATGATTCTACTATTAGAATAACCTAATGCTCTTCCCGCTTCAACAAACTCTTTTTCCCGAATACTTAAAATTTGCCCACGAACCACCCTGGCCACTTCTACCCACATCGTTAATCCTACAGCAATAAATACTTGCGAAAATCCTTTTCCTAATGCCAAGGTAACAGCTATGACCAATAAAATGGTTGGTACGGACCAAACAACATTGATCAACCACATAATAATATCATCGACCCACCCTCGATAGTAACCGGCTATTGCCCCTAAGGTAATTCCAATAATAAGAGAGATAAACACAGCAATAAATCCAACACTTAATGATATCACCGCACCTGCCAATACCCTACTAAAAAGATCTCTCCCGAATTTATCGGTCCCTAATAAATAATATTTTGGTAAAATTCTATCCGGAATAAGTGCTTGCATCGACTGCAGGTCAGTCTTAACCACACTTCCATTATTCAAAGGAATTATATACTGATCACCCTGGATTTCAATCTTCTTAAGTACATCTATTGAATAGAGAACATCTGCAAGATGATAGACTCTTCGCTGACCTATTGAAGCAGTCTCGCTATAAACAACTCCAACCAAAGTGTCACCATTTATGCTATACGTACTAATTGGAATACTTGTATATGAATGTTCTTGCCCACCAAAAAAGAGCATCTTGTAAAATGGCACTTTTCTAATCTCTTTGTTCAATTCAACCTTAAGGATACTAACTTTAAACCCTGGTTTTTTTCTTGAAATTTCGAGTATCTGATTATTTGCATCCGGCGTGTGATCAGGTCTGATCAATGCTCCCAGAATAGCAATAAAAGTAAACAAGGCTATAATTACAATCCCAAAAAAAGCCAACTTATTTTTAAGCAGTTTATGCCATGTTTCAATTATAGGACTTTGACCTTCTTTTTGCACTAAGTTTTGATTGATTTAAACAAAGATGACAATAATTTATTGCGACAAAAACATCTTGTAACTTATATTCTGTTCAAAAGCTTTCTTCCCTTCCAATTTGGTGTCCTAAAAATAGATAACACTACTATTAAAGGAACATACATCATATAAATAAACTCGAAAAAACACACATCTACTAGCTTACTTTTTAAGTTAAGTATTGACGATGTCTTTTTAAGCAATACTGTATCTACAATACCTTTTATAAGAATTAGTATAAGAAAAAAGTAAAACATATAGCTTTTATAAAAACCAAGAAATAGAGCAGTCCATAGAGAGAGCTGAATTATAAAAATATAAATTCCAAGATAAAATGACGGGGCGCTACTTAAGTGATTCATTTTTTTTGCCCATCTAATCCGTTGATCAAAAAAAGAAGTCCAGCTCTTCTGACCTTCAGTTAGTACCCAAAGTTCTTTGTTGCAATTCATTTTGATCGTTAAGCCATCCTTTTGAAATTCCTGAAGAAGAAACATATCATCTCCAGAAGAGATCTCTTTATTACCCTTAAAAGGATCTATTCGCTGGAAATCAGTTTTTCTAAACATAAGATTAGCTCCATTCGCTAATAAGCTCTTCCCTTTAAAAAAATAATATCCCAAATTAAAACCAAGGGTACTTAATTGATCATAAAATTGAAATCGAGCCAATAATCCAGTACCAGAACTATTATAAACAGGAAATAAATACAGATCAGCTGGTAAACTATTGAGTGCATCATTACATTTTTCTAACCATTCGCTATGAAATAGACAATCGGCATCACTGCATACGATCCAATCATTTTTTGCGGCCACAATTCCCGATTCTATTGCTTCTTTTTTTCCATTCCCATTGTTTTCAATGATACGTAATGAGGGTGGTAACTCCATCTTATCAAGCACAGAAACAAAGTGATCTTCCGAATGGTCGTTAACAAGGATTATTTCTAATTTCTCTTTATCGTAGTTAAGTTGTGATAAGCTCTTAATAGTTTTATTCAGGCGATTAGCTTCATTTCGAAAAGGGATGATTACGCTTAAGCTATGTTGAGTTAAATTATTCTTTTGTTTTTCAATCTGATCACATTTAATTGAGCGGGTCATTCCAATCAAAAGCCATGCATAATGAATAAATAACAAGCCAGCTATTGTAATAAAAAAAAGCATCAATTAGTTGTTTTCACTTTTTTAATAAGGAAATAATTTCCGACTAAGGCTGGAATAATTAAGTTGATCAACCAAAGTAATAATGTTGCAGTGACTATAATAAGCGAATTAATGATCAAGCCCGAGAAAACCCAAACAGCTACTGATTCTTTAATACCAATTTCTCCCCAAAATGTAGAAGGTACCAGGGAAGTCAATAAATAAAACAGCCCTAGTTTACTTAACACTAAAGTGTAGGAAAGGTCAACACCCAATATTTGCAAAAGAAGATAAAACTGAGTGGTAAAAACAAAATACCGTAATAAACTTAATAAAATGACTTTTAATTTAACTTCCTTATTGGGTCGATAGCTATTATATTCATTCCATTTTTTAATTGAGGACAACCATTTCCCATTTCCTA
>JAUVAY010000050.1 GCA_030591505.1 Flavobacteriales bacterium
AAGCTCCTTGAGTATTAAGGGCATTTGCGATGTGTGTGTTTTGTCCTTTTTCTTTTGCAAAATTAAGTTGTAGCTGAGAAAAGTAAAAGGCACTGTCGGGCTGGGTAAAAAGGTAACCTTCCCAACTGATCTCAGCCATTGCCTTAAGCCTATTAGTATCTGCTTGGTCTTCGTCATACCATACGCTCCATAAGCTATCAAGGTTTACTTGGGCATCGGATAATGTAGGGAGCAATAGGAAGAGGAAGAGGAGTTTTTTCATTTGTATTGATTAATTGTTACAACGCCAGTTCGCCTAAAAACCACCGCCATTTTTTTCTAAGGTTAAACTTAAGTTGTTTTTAGCTTAGTTAAAAAAGGAGCCTTCTTTTTTTCAAAAAATTAAAGCTTAGTTTACGTCTAACAAGAACAATTACCGGTAGAAAGCAAAGCAAAAGCATCCTTAGATACTTTGAATAGCCGTTTTTTGACAACAGTATTAATAAGTCTTCAAAATTGTAGAGCGACTTTCTTTAGCAAGATTCTCTCCTATTTGATCCATATTTTCAGTGGAACCTTTGGTGAACATTTAAAAAAGAAGAAAACAACAATTAATAAACTATATACACAAAGGTATTTCAAAGAATTTAACATCATTATCAATAATAAGCTTTTGATTAATGCTAAAAATAAAGAAATAGAATAAATATATTTCTACTTTTATATAAAAAACAACTCCTCGCTTCACTACCCTCACTCCTTCATTGTCCTCCGTAGCGCAGCAAAGGAGGATCACTCCTCTCACTTCCTTTTATTCTTCCAATTCCTCCAATCCCTCCTATTCCTCCAATTCCTTTTATTCCTCCAATTCCTTTTCGTTTCTTTGTCAAAAAGAAAAAAATAATGAGTGATCGCCCCTTGATCTTAGTTACTAATGATGACGGCATCCATGCCAAAGGACTTTTTTCCCTTTCGCAAATAGCAAAGGACTTTGGTGATGTGGTGGTGGTAGCACCAGACAAGCCTCAGTCGGGAATGGGACATGCCATTACCATGGCAACACCGCTTTGGTTAAAAGAAGCACATCTTGATAATGTATCTGCTTATTCTACCTCCGGAACTCCCGTAGACTGTGTGAAATTAGCGGTATACGAAATTATGCACCGCAAACCTGATCTTATTTTATCGGGTATTAACCATGGTTCGAACTCATCAATAAATGTTATTTATTCAGGAACGATGTCAGCCGCGGTTGAAGGTGCCGTAGAGGGCATAAAATCAATAGGATTCTCTTTATTAAACCATGACGAAGACGCTGATTTTAGCGAGAGTGAACCTTTTATCAGAAAGATCATTGAAAATGTACTTCGCGAACCTATGATGCTTGGTTCTTGTTTGAATGTTAATATTCCACAAGGAAAACCAAGAGGCATTAAAGTTTGCCGACAAGCAAAAGGGTATTGGGAAGACTCTTTCGTAAAACGAAGTGACCCCCAAGGAAATAATTACTATTGGATGAAAGGCGATTTTGTAGTCAAAGAAAAGGGTGAGGACACCGACCTTTGGGCCTTAGATCACGGATTTATTTCTGTAGTACCCACTCAATTCGATATGACGGCCCATCATGCCATTGCCAACCTTAATACCTGGAAATTTTGAAAAAATCAACCTGGGATAAACTTCCTGTCGGACTGATCATTGGAATGATAGGTCCGCTATTTGGTTTTATTATTTATGGAATTTATTATAGTTCCCAATACGGCATCGAGTTCAATTATTTTGTAAGCAATGTGTTTCTTTCAAATAGAACCCTCGTTGCCCCAATTATTTCTCTAAGCCTTTTGTTTAACATCCTTCCCTTTTACTTTCTATTGAATAAAAATTTCTACCTGGCGGGAAGAGGAATTTTATTATCCTTCTTTATCTATGCTGTAGTTATCGTATATTTTCGATTTTTCTAATATGTCAAAACGACTTTACATTATTGCTGGCGAAGCATCTGGAGATCTTCATGGTGCCAACCTCATCAAAGCGCTTTTCGAAGAAGAAAAAGACCTTACAATAAGAGCATGGGGTGGCGACAGAATGACACAGGCCGGTGCTGAATTGGCAAAGCATTATCGTGACCTTGCCTTTATGGGATTTGTCGAGGTATTGATGAACCTAAAAACGATCTTAGCTAATCTTCGCTTTTGCAAACAAGATATTCTTGCTTTTAAACCCGACGCATTGATCCTTATCGACTACCCGGGTTTCAATATGAGAATTGCCTCCTGGGCGCACGATAATGGGATCAAAGTCCTTTATTACATATCCCCTCAAATATGGGCATGGAAAAAAAACAGGGTTTTTAAACTTAAGAAAACCGTTGACAGAATGTTTGTAATACTTCCTTTCGAAAAGGCCTTTTACAAAGATTACGAAATGGATGTGGAGTTTGTTGGTCACCCACTATTAGACGAAATAGCTGAGTTCAAAAAAAATGCCCTGGTCTTCGATGATTTTATCAGCAAGAATAAGCTTAGTAACAAAGAGATTATCGCTGTTATTCCGGGGAGTAGAAAACAGGAGATAAGTAAAATACTACCTGAAATGTTGAAAGTAAGGTCATCATTCCCTGATTTTCAATTCGTGATCGGTGCAGCTCCCTCTATAGATGATAGTTATTATGAGGATTATATAAAAGACAGTGACGTTTCTTTAATAAGAGACCAAACCTATTCGCTTTACCATCATGCAAAAGTGGGAATGGTTGCTTCTGGCACAGCTACTCTCGAAGCCGCATTGTTCAATTTACCAGAAGTAGTATGCTATAAAGGAAGTGCCATAAGTATTGCGATTGCCAAACGTATAATTAAAGTAAAATACATTTCGCTTGTAAACTTAATAATGGACAAGGAATTGGTGATTGAATTAATTCAAGATGATCTAAATAAAACCAATCTTGAATCACAATTAAAACTATTACTCGATCCTGCTTATAAGGAAAAACTAATTCAAGGTTATGGTCAATTACAAGATAAACTTGGAGGAATAGGCGCTTCTTCACATGCTGCCAAATCAATGTTAAAAAGTCTGTAAACACATCGGCACTTGTGCTTGTGTAATATGTATATTGCCACTCGTCATCTATGCTACAACGTCTTTTAATTTATATCATTTTTCTTTTTTTCATTGCCAGCAATGCAAATGCACAGGTAATAGAGGTTGGCCTTTTTACCTATAAAAGCATGAAAAAAGTGATGGTAATAGCAGAAACAGATAGCTATATTATTTATGGAGATGGAATTAGATTAAGTGAACTCCTTCAATTTGAAGGAATGAGAATTGAATACATAGAGGGGAAGGTCGCCATTCGCTCGCTATCCAATGACTATGGTAGTTATAAGGAAGTTGAATTTAGGGCACAAACGCAAACAAGTACACTTACCATAAAGGGAATTGAAAGTAAAACAAACGAGCGGGAGTATAATAATCACTTAAAAATAAGTGTTTTTGCTAAGTCTCTTCAATTGATCAACATTGTTAATATCGAAAACTATGTAGGTGGAGTTGTAGAAGCTGAAACGGGTAAAAATCGACCTTATGAATTCTATAAGGTTCAAAGCATCATTTCACGAACTTATGCCTTAGCTAATTTCAATCGTCATGAAGGGGAAGGCTTTCAGTTGTGCGATGCCGTTCACTGCCAAGTTTACCACGGACTTAGTCGTTATGAAAAATTAATACCAAAGGCTGTCCTTTCCACTGAAGGAATTGTTCTTGTAAATTCGGATATAGAATTGATCACCGCAGCTTTCAGCTCAAATTGTGGAGGGAAAACACGAAATTCGGAAGATGTTTGGAGTAAGAAGGTAAGTTACCTTAAGTCTCGACCAGATACATTTTGTCTGGATGGTAAACATGCACAATGGACCAAGACAATAAGTATTAGTGAATGGAAAAAATATGAAGAAAAAGCACATTTTACTCCCCTTCAAGCTTCCAATGGAAAAGGGAGTATGATCATGGATGACAGCTATTCCGAATTCATTTTTAATAAAAATGATCTTGTAGCCATACGTCGTGACTTTGGGTTTAAATCAACACGCTTTGTCATGGAGAAGAAAAACGACTCTATTATTTTCATTGGTCGTGGATTCGGACATGGCGTTGGTCTATGTCAAGAAGGCGCTATAAAAATGGGTGGCAAAGGGTATTCCTACAAAGAGATCTTAGAATCCTACTATACCGACATCCATTTGATCCAGCTCTCTTCCCTCAATTTCTTTAAGTCTGAATAACTTAACATTAGAGTAATTGGAATATTAATCCGTAAAATCCACTAGGCAATATTTAGGTAAAAAAGCCTGTATTTTCATTTCTATTCTTTCCTATTTTCTAGGATTGAAATTATGAGAACAACACCCTTTTTTAAACTCCTTCTTCCGTTAATATTTGGAATCCTTTTGGAAAAATATGTTTTCCATCATAATTGGGTATTCTTGATCACAGCTCTCCTTATCAGTTTTCTTTTATTGTTTATCTATAGTAAGCAAACTATTGTTTCTCAACGAGGAGTATTTATAGCTTCTGCTTTTCTCTTTACTCACCTTTTTTGTTGGGGACTTTTCATTACTGCCTATCACAGATTTGAAAACAAGGAAAGTAGATTAAACAATCCTGAAAGGGTTCTAACCTTAACTTCAATATGGAAGAAATCAAAAAACCATTACAAAGCAATTGCATCATTAAATGAAACAACTCTATTTAAAAATGGAGACGTAATGCTTATGCTGAGGAGTGATTCTCTTCCGAATGGACTCCCTGGAGATAAAATAATAACAAAGCAAAAACTCCGTCCGATCAATGTTGTACTAAACCCAGAACAATTCGATTACAAGGCCTATCTCCAAAACCAAGGAATTGGCACATCTGTATATTTATCTCAATCCAATTTCCGCCTTATAAAACAAGTTCAGGAATTTAATCTCATCAGATTCTTTGCTCAGTTGCGGATCTATTTTTTAAAGCGATTAGACTCATTCCCACTAACGCCTGCCGCCACTGCTTTTATTAAAGCTTTGCTATTTGGTGACAAGTCAGATCTTGATTCAAAAATATCCTCCGCATTCTCTTCAGCAGGAGCAATGCATGTACTCGCAGTTTCTGGACTTCATGTTGGAATTATCGTGAGTATTTTCACACGGCTGCTTTCGTTATTTAAAGTAAGTTCCGATAATCGTTGGTATCGCTGGTTCAAAACAATCATTCTATTATTGATAATTTGGTTTTTTGCCGGTATTACAGGCTTTTCTCCCAGCATTGTTAGGGCTTCAATAATGTTCTCTTTCCTCAGTATTGGTCAGTCGCTAATTCGCCATACGAATATTTATAACTCCCTTTCTATGGCTGCGTTTTTCATGCTACTTCTCAATCCAAACAATTTATTCTCTGTTGGCTTTCAATTATCTTTTTTGGCTGTAGGAGGCATCGTGTTCTTCTATGAAAAGATCTTTAAAAGTATTTATATAAAAAGTCGAATAATCAGGCCAATATGGAGTATCAGCGCAGTTTCAATAGCTGCACAATTAGTCACTTTTCCTCTTGCACTTTTTTACTTTCATCAATTTCCAGTATATTTTTTACTCAGTAATTTAATTGTTATTCCTGCTGCCTTTGTAGTTCTTCTTCTTAGTATAATTCTATTTGTACTTTCCCCCTTTAAGCACCTCTTATTAGTACTTTCAAGTGTATTGAACAAAATTATCGATCTTCTTAATTATCTGATGCTTGCTATTAAAAACCTCCCTTTTACAAACATAAGCGATGTCTATATAGATAAAATCACCTTATTTCTTATCCTTTCTTCAATACTTAGCTTTTCAATTTATTTACTTAATAAGAAGTCGAACGCGATTATTATCGGATTGTGTTTTTCTATTCTGATATTCGGTTCTCGATTGTATCATAAAATTCAGAAATATACTAAGCACCAACTAATTTTTTATGCTATTCCCGGTAATCACTCGATCGATCTTATTCAAAATACAAAACACTTTTTATTTGCCGACTCCTTACTCTGGAAAAAGGAGAATAAAATAATGTATGCGAGTGAAAACTTTCTACGTATGAAGGGATTAACATCGCTTAGAGGATGCAACAAAGAAGTACTTGAAAAACCAACATCACTAGTAAACGCCAGTTATATATTGAGTAAAAATCACCTCCTCGCTACAAATATCCTCCTATGTATAAACCATTCATCACACCTTTCCCATTCAATTAAAAAAATGAAACATCGAATCGTTCTTACAAAGAACAGTAAAGATTTATTTCCAAAAGATCCTTCTTTATATGAACTGATAATCTTCAATACTCCATATAGTACAGAAAACAGAACCATTAAAGATTATCAGCTTACAAATAATAGCGGACCAATCCTTCATTCTTTATCAATCGATGGATTCTACTCCTTTTCTCCATCGGAATGCGACCATCATTAATTACAACCAATTATCCCTTAAAGAATAGTAATCCCCATTGACAAATGTAAATTTGTACCAGTTTATAGAGATGCGCAGTTTTTTACAAATAATTATTCTTCTTTTTATACCTAGCTTGATGATTGCTCAAGCTGAGCAACGAATATATAATGCGACCCGAACAGATTTCAAAATTCAAATTGACGGTGAACTTGATGAAGAAGCTTGGAAAAGTGGTGAAATTGCATCTGATTTTATTGCCTTAGAACCTGTTCCTGGCATAGAGGCTTCCCAACCTTCAGATATTAGAATATTATTCGATGATGAGGCGATTTATATTGGTGCCTATTTAAAGGATGTATCAGCAGATTCTGTATTACGTGAATTAACGGAACGAGATCAAATTGGAAATTCAGATTGGTTTGGATTTATAGTAGATACCTACAGAGATAATTTAAATGGTTTTGAATTTATTGTCACCGCTGCAGGTGTTCAGTTTGATGCCAAGCTATCTATTTTTGGTGAGGATAATAATTGGAATGCGGTATGGTATAGTGAAACAACGATAACGGATAATGGCTGGTATTGTGAAATGAAAATACCTTACTCAGCCATTAGATTTCCTAAAAAAGAGATTCAGGATTGGAATATTAATCTTGTTAGAAACATTCGTAGAAATAGAGAAAAAGTCTTCTGGAATGAGATCGATCCGATAGTAAGTGGCTTTTTAACACAAACAGGAAGAATGCATGGAGTAGAAAATATTATTTCTCCCTTTCGTTTATCGATCACACCCTACCTTGCTTTAGGTTATCAAAATAATCAAAACAACGAACCCGGTGATCAAAATATAAAATCCTTCGCAGGGGGAATGGATCTTAAATATGGAATCAATGATGCCTTTACACTTGACATGACGTTGATACCGGATTTTAGTCAGGTACAATCAGACAATACGATTCTTAATCTCTCTCAATTCGAAGTAAAATACGATGAGCAACGACAGTTCTTTACTGAAGGAACGGAAATGTTCAATAAAGCAGACCTGATCTACTTCAGAAGGGTAGGAAGGACTCCACTGTTGTACTATGATGTTGAGGACAATATAGACAGTTCAGAAACAATCCTTGAGAACCCGGATAAGCAACAATTAATAAATGCTTTGAAAGTATCGGGTAGGCAACAAAATGGATTAGGGATTGGTGTTTTTAATGCTGTAACAAAAAACATGTATGCTACAGTTGAAAGTGAAAATGGCGATACTCGGAGTGTTTTAACCGATCCGTTGACGAACTATAATTCCTTTGTATTAGATCAAAACCTGAAAAATAATTCTTATGTGTCCTTGATCAATACCAATGTTACACGACAGGGAAATTTTTATAATGCCAATGTATTGGGGACCCAATTCAAATTTATGGATAAGAATAACATGTATGGTTTTGAAGGTTCGGGATCATGGAGTAAAAAGTATGGTGAAACAGAAACTCCAATTGAAAATGAAGAAGGCTATACATTTGACGTTGGGTTGGGAAAATATAGCGGGAATTTTAATTTCTGGCTTGTTACGGAAGTCATAAGCGAGGACTATGACCGGAATGATATGGGATTTAATACCATCACCAATATTGTAGAAAGTGAATTCGGTCTTGCTTATAATATTTATGAACCTTTTGGAAATTACAATCAAGCGGGAAGCAATTTAGAAGTTAGCTATTTGAACCTTTACAATAATGGTGCTTTTGCTGATTTCAGTATTCACATGAATACCTACCTTATTACAAAAGAATTTAATGCTTATGGGTTTTGGGTAGGTATAGAACCTATTAAAAATCATGATTACTGGGAAACAAGAGTGGATAATCGCTATTATCTTGAACCGGAGAATTATAATTTCGGGCTTTGGTATTCAAGTGACTACCGTAAAGTATTTGCCTTTGATATCAATGCAAACTACAGAACATTCAATTCTGACCATTTCCGTTTAAACTTAAGTCTTTCTCCAAGGATCAGAGCAAATGACAAGTTGAGTTTTATCCTTGATCTGGGAAGCTATAATTTTATGAATGATATTGGATGGGTTGACGAAACCACAGATGATATTATTCTGGGAAAACGAGATCAAAATACCTTAGAAACTACTTTTAATATAAAATATACATTCACAAATAGGATGGGATTGAACTTCCGACTTCGACATTATTGGTCGACAGTTGACTATTCAGAATACTTCGCCCTAAATATGGATGGCACTTTGCGTCCTACTAATTATTCAAATTTAGATAGTGATGGCTTCGACCAAAACAATATTAATTTTAATATTTTCAATATTGATATGGTATATAAATGGGTCTTCTCTCCCGGTTCTGAAGTCAATTTCATTTGGAAAAACATCATTCAAAGTAATGATGTAAATGTAACTATCGATTATCTCGAAAACCTTGAAAACACACTTCGACAGGATCAAATAAACTCGTTTACAATTAAAGTCTTGTACTACCTTGATTATTTGTGGGTTAAAAAACTAACCACTAAAAGCAAAAGAAGAAAACAAGGATTATAGAAATTCTTCTCTTAACGATCATCAGCACTTTCTATCTTAACAATTTGTAATTTGTAATCTCAATAGAAAAAAATGGGAATCAAAGAAACGCAAGATCAGGTAGATAATTGGATAAAAGAATACGGTGTTCGCTACTTCAACGAACTAACCAATATGGCCTTGCTTACAGAGGAAGTTGGTGAATTAGCCAGAATAATAGCCCGTACTTATGGCGAACAGTCATTTAAAGAGAATGAAAAAGATAAAGACCTGGCAGGTGAAATGGCTGATGTACTTTTCGTGCTTGTGTGTTTAGCAAATCAAACGGGTGTTGACCTGGAAACTGCTATGAAAGAGAATCTTATCAAAAAATCGAAACGCGATAAGGAGAGGCATCAGAACAATCCAAAGTTGAAGGATTGAAGTTGGAGTTCTGAATACTGAATACTGACCTTCCACTCAAATCAATCCTCTAGATTTAAGCTCAAGGTATTTATTTAATGTAGCAATGCTCAGTTTATCGGGAGTGGTGAGGATGGTTTGAATACCGTGCTTTTGTAACACTGCTCTCATCTCTCTTTTTTCGGTCAGGTACTCACCGGCTAGCGCATTTTGATAGATCAGTGGAATGCTACTTACTTCCCGTTGAGCAAAGAGCTTAATTTCTTCATCTTCAAAAAATATAAGCACCAATAAATGATGAGCATTTAATCTCCGTAAATAAGGCAATACCCGGTTTAAGGTAGCCATCGACTCAAAGTTACTGTATAATAAGATCAATGACCTTCCATACAACATCTTCCTCGTTAACTTCATTAAAAGGTCATAATCCGCCTCAGAGTCAGATGGTTTTTCTCTATAAAGTTGTTCTAAGATCTTTCGTAGGTGAATTTTAGATCGTTCAGCCTTTAACGTTGCCCCAACTTTTTTCGAAAAAGTGATCAGTCCGGCTTTATCGTACTTTTTTAAAGCAATATTAGCCATTACCAGAGCAGAATTTATTGCGTAATCCAAGTAGCGCATCTCATTAAAACGCAATTCCATCGATCGGGATTTATCAATTACCAGATAGATCTGTTGTGCTCGTTCGTCCTGGTATTGATTGACCATTATTGAATGCCTCTTCCCCGTCGCTTTCCAATTGATAGAACGAATATCGTCACCCTGAACATAGCCTTTGATCTGTTCGAATTCATAATTATGACCTATCCTTCTTAATTTTTTAATCCCCTCGATAGTAGAAATACGAGAGAGTGCCAATAACTCCATTTTTTTCATCTGCAAAACAGAGGGATAAACCTTCGATACTTCTTCTAGGTCGAAAACATAGCGTTTTTGAAGCAAGCCAATAAAGCCAGAAGCATACACATATAATTTTCCGAATCGATATTCCCCTCTTTCGTAAGGCGCTATAGAATAAGAAACATCCTGTTCCTGCAAGGCAGCTATTTCTATTTCTATTACAAAATCACGCTCCTGGAATTGGAAAGGAAGGCTATCATAAATAGCTAAATCAACGGCGAAATTATACTCATTCTTTAGTTGAAGAATTACCTCAACTTCATCTGCCAGTCCCATCTGTTCAGGAAGCAAACGTGTAGCTTGTATTCCTTCTTTATTCTTAAAAAGGATGAAAATATCGAACAGTATTATTGCTATAAATAAAAGTAATATCACCTGAGCGAATGGATAAAGTACGCCAACTCCAAAAGAGAAAGCGAAAAGCACAATAATGCTCCCCAGAATCCAATAAAATCGATCGGTGATATAAATATTTCTCATTAGCGAGGCACGTCAATTGTTTCGATCAACTCTTTGATTACTTGTTCAGCTTCTGCGCCTTCTAATTCTTTTTCATGAGAAAGGATTATTCTATGATTTAATACATAAGGGGCAAGGAAGCGAATATCATCAGGCGTTACAAAATACCTTCCATTCAATGCCGCATAAGCCTTCGAAACTTTTAGTAACCAAAGGGATGCCCGTGGAGAAGCTCCTAAATAAATATGATGTGACGAACGTGTACTGTTGACTATCTCAGCAATATAATTCAGTACATCTTTTTTAATATATACTTTCTCTATCATCGAAAATACACTCGCTATTTCTTTTGGCTTAAGAACAATATCAATGTCACTCATTTCTTGATTAAAATCAGACTCATACCTAGTTAAGATGCTTATTTCATCTTCCAAGCTAGGGTAGTTAAGTTTAATTCGAAACACAAATCGGTCTAATTGTGCTTCGGGGAGCTGATATGTTCCTTCCTGCTCAATAGGATTTTGCGTGGCAATAATAAAAAATGGTTTTTCCATAATATGGGTCTTACCATCAACAGTAACCTGCTTCTCTTCCATTACTTCGATCAAAGCAGCTTGTGTTTTTGCCGGTGCCCTATTGATTTCGTCAATCAAAACCAAATTTGAAAAAATAGGTCCTTTTTGAAATTCAAATAACGAGTTCCCCATGTTAAATATGGTTGTTCCAATTACATCCGCAGGCATTAAATCAGGAGTAAATTGAATTCGAGAAAATTTTGTTCCAATCGTTTTTGCTAATAATTTCGCTGCCATTGTTTTAGCTATTCCAGGAACACCTTCTAAAAGCACATGACCTCCGGTAAATAAAGAAACTACAAGGAGATCGATCAGTTCATCTTGTCCGATAAGCATCTTCGCCATTTCACTCTTAAGATGCCCTATACTTTCCTGGAATTGTTTCAATTCCTCTTCAGAAACACGAGAAACAGCCTGATTGCTATCTGCATCATTGCTATCAGAATTTTCATTAATCCTTTCGTTCTGTTCTTCGTTCCCTTCTAACTCCATATCTTCCATATTCTATTGTTTTAATTTTTCCAAAAATCTGTTTATCTCTTTATTGAATAGCAAAAAGGTTTCTGTATTGACTTTTCTACTATTTTCTATTGACTTCCAATTATTAAAAATGGATTCTACATCCTTCTTCTCCAAATTAGTTTTTATAAGAATTTCATCGATGATCTTAGCACTGTCCTGCTTCGTATTTATTCTCATTTCATTACGTAAGTAGGAAAGGAAATTTCCAAAAACCTTCGTAGAAATGGCATAATGATCATTTTCTCTCTGGTACAACTCACTTATAAGCTGAATATGTTCAAGGCTTGTGTTTTTTCTTGCAGGAAGAACAGGGATAATTCCCATTTTCCTTTTACCATTAAAAATTACGAATACTATAATGAATACTAACAATAAATACCATGCCCATTTTAATGATGGATTTAAAAAAATAAAGCTCAAGGGTGATTTTCCACTTTTGAAGTAATCGGGCTTAAAAAACCATGTCTTTGTACTTGGTTGATTAAAGCGCCAATTATGTTCCTCCCACAAAATTGGACCCTCATTCAAATGAGAAAAAACACGATTGGTATAAGCTAACATATCCTTTTCCTTAAGCACATTATTAGTAAATGCAACTGATTGTGTATGGAAATAGAACGTCCCTTTCTTAAACTTAATACTATAAAAATTTGTTCCTTTCCTGCTCTCTCCATCCTCATTAAATGCTTCAAATGAGCCCAATTTTTTAAAGCCGTTTATAGCAGGACTTATCTCCAAATAATTCCAATGATAAAAATAGGTCCATCGATCAGAATATGGAATAAAGTATCCTACCTCCTTGCTCTTTTCTTCATCATTTATATAAGAGATAAGCGAATCACTATAATAGCTTTCGAAGGGAAAGTATACAGAATCAGCTGATTGTTCGTGAAGAATCTTATTAAGAAGAATTGATGGATTTGAAGAAGTGAAAATAAATGCATTATTACCTTTAGCCACAAACGATAAAACAGAATCTGCACTGTGCTCCTCTAGGTAGATCTCCTGACCGATAAAAACATAATTGGATGGTATTTTGGCCTTCTTTAAACTTTGATCAAGTGGTGTATTAAGCTGTTTAAAATCCCTATCAGCATCATATTCTTTTAACAATTCACTTAGCAACCATGTCCCAAAGGGTTTTTCTTTATCCAAAACGAAATCTTCACTCCAATCAAATCGCTTTTTACTCTGATGGAACAAGCCAAAATAAAGGATGATGATGCCAATAAATACGGCACTAAAGATTATTATTTTGCTCTTTTTATTCAATGGATTCTTTTTTAGAATTTGAACTAAAAGAAATTACACTCTGATCAAAGATCATGAAATGCTCGTTTGTACCCATTTGATCACCATACCACACTCGCTCAAAATCATATACAATTTCACTAAACTTTTTTCTTTCAAGCTGGTCTGAAAGCTGATATACGATCTGTAAATTAGTTAGGTCTTTATGCCAATTAATCCTTTTATCATCAATTAATGAACGAAGTAATTGTAGAAAGCGAATACGTATAGCCAATTTCCATTGTCCTTCATTGATTGCATTCTTAAGAAGAAGATCAAGGTTCATTTCATAAAAACGATCATCAAGATTTTTCTCAAATAAAAGACTGTATTCTTTGTCGGAATCTTCATGATCTGAACTGAAAAAATCATTCCTAAATAAATAAAACAATAAAACGAGCAAGCCGATTGTAATCAATGCGAGTATTGAATATTTAAAGATTGGTAAATTGATCCATGAAAGGTCAGGAGCATCAAATTCCCTGTTTTTCTTTTCAACCTGATCTTCCGTATAATCCAGCTGTTCTGTTTTTTGCTTCCACCATAAACTATCCACTGATTGATCCTGTGTGTCTTGACCTACTGACTTCATAGGATAAAAAGCCAGGAGAAGTAAAAAAACAATTACACCTTTACTCCCTCTCCATTCCATAAGCAGTTTTTTTAACACGGATATTTCTAATTTTCATTCTTAGATCATTAGCGAATTTATATTCAGCATTTGAATAAATAACTAAAGTAAGACCCGTATATAAGAGGGAGATCATCACAAAAAAGACAAAAGCTAAGATAGCGGTAAGGCTTGCTACAATTATATATGTATATAGCTGACCGGAGACATCAATATTAGCCTGGATGATATTCATATAAAACCAAAGAATTGGACTATACACAATCATGAATAAAACAATAGTAACCATAATGATAAGAAAGCTTAATACATAAGAATGGATCAACTTAGTAAAGCTAATTACACTTATCCTTTTGAGGCTTGGAACCTTATTATTTTCCATTATCCCGGCTATAATTAAAAAGGCAAAGGGTGTGACCAGAGAAAGAATTACCCAATTGCTTACACCTTGAATTAAAAAGGTCAAATGCCATAAAAACATCACAATTGGAATGGCTACTTTTTGAAATAAGGTCAGTGGGATGTCTGGTTTACTAATTTTTCGAAAATGATAAATTGTTGAAGCGATAACGACAGTAAACAGAAAATAATTGAGCCAAAATGCAGGTTGTAGTTTGTAAAATATAAAATAACGATTAAGGTTATATACGAACCAATCGTTTGCAACTAAGGGTAGTAGATCATTATTTCTATTAATAAAGATAAAAAACACTGAAAGCGTTATTGCGGCGAGAAAAAGAAGAAGAAAGTGGCCTCCACCCATTCTCCTCATAAATAAAAAACTTTCAGAAAAAACATTCCCGATCGATTTAACCTGGTGTATTTCAGTAGCATCATCAAGCGCTTGTGGTAGCTGAAACTTATCCAGATCATCGTCAAAACCTTCCTGTTCTTTTTTCCAGGGGTACCAGACATAATAGCCTAAAATAAAAGCCAGAGAAGCAAGTATAATTATTAGTCGTAAAATATTAGGAGCATCAGTATAGCGTGTGGCGAAACTCTCAATTATAGCAGCCAAAATAAAGACCGGTGTGATTCCAAGCATGATCTTTAATCCACGTTGAGCAGAGATCTGAAATGCCTGAAAGCGACTTAATGTTCCAGGAAACAACAAGCCTCTACCCAAAGTTAAACCCGCTCCGGCTGCCAAAATGATGGATGATATTTCCAAGGTACCATGAAGCCAGATGGCTAGTATACTATCAAGAAAAATAGCCCTTTCAAAAAAGAAAAATTGAAAAGTACCTAGCATTATTGCATTGTAAAATAACATAATGGCACTCCCAATTGAGAATACGATCCCCATGATAAATACTTTATAAGCAACAAATAGATTATTGAAAGAGATCGCTAAGAACATATTAAAAGGAGCTCGGCTTTTATAAATTGCCATAGGGTCTCCACTTTCAATATTGTGAAGCGTTACATTAATATAGTCGTCTCCAAGTATAATTCGGGAAAACTCGGGATCATAAACGGAAGAAATAACACCCAACATCACCCCAAAAAGAAAAATATAAAAGGAAAGGTTCATATCTTTTTTTGAATCTACCATCGCTTTAGGTAATTCTTCTCTCCAAAATAATTTGATCTTAGACCATGATAATTTCCTTCTATTAATTTTAAAATATACGTACTGCGCCTGGCGATTTAAATAGATTCGCACCGAACGGTAAGAATAAAAACTGCGTGCAAAAGACAGATCTTCAGTGATTTCTGAAAAGGCTTGGGACAAGTCATCAGCATCTGCATTTTTATTATGCAAGATTGATTCATCCTTTGCCCATTTATCTTTATTTTGTCGAATAAACTCAGTTTCTTTCATAAGTGATCAGCGATAAATATAAAACAACTTGAAGCAAATTGAAATAAAAACTTCCAGTCGAATTTCTATTCAATTTGATCTTGCAAATCTGAAAGATCGGGCCTTGGCATTTCTATTGGATTCCGTTATTCTATACTCTCTGATCTTCGTATTATTTTTTATTCGACTTGCGATTAACGAAGGAAATATTGAAACGTTTATTTATGTTGTAATCATCCCTACTTTTCTTTTCTACACACTCATTTGGGAAATAGCGCTCGGTGGTTTGACTCCTGGTAAAAAAGCAATGGGTATTCGCGTAGTTAAATTAAATGGTCAGTTTGCCCGAGCAAATGATTACTTAATACGCTGGTTATTTAGATGGGTAGATATTTGGATGTCGCTATTTGTAATTGGTTCCGTCTTAATTAATTCTTCACGCTTTGCCCAACGAATAGGAGACATTCTTGCCGGAACAACAGTTATCAAATTTAGTTCTACTACAAACCTGGAACTAAAGGATATTTTGGAAATTGAAGATCAGGAGAATTACGATCCAACATTTCCTCAGGTGGTTCAATTGAATGATGAGGACATGATAATTGTAAAACGCACAATTCATCGACAGCAACAATATAGAAATGAAGCGCATAATAAGGTTTTACGTGAGCTCGCTATTCACCTACAAAATGAGCTTAAAATCGATGATTATAAAGGAAATGAATTAGAATTCCTAAATACCTTATTGAAGGATTATATTGTATTAACCCGATCATGAAAGCAGACCAACATTACAAAGAAGCTCTTGAAGCCATGCTTTCATACTGCAGTTATCAAGAACGATGCAGTAGTGAAATAATACAAAAACTTAAAGGCTTTGAATTAAGCAGTGTAAAAAAAGAAGAGATCGTTAATGAACTTAAAGAGATTAACGCTTTTGATGAAGTGCGTTTTGTTGAAGCTTATATAAGTGGGAAATCAAGAATAAAAAGATGGGGGAAAAATAAAATAAAAGCCTCCTTACGAGCGAAGCAGATTTCGGACAACATGATAGAGAATGGTTTCAATTCTACAATTTCCATTGATGTTTATCAACAGCAGCTAGAAACACTCTTTACTAGAAAATGGAATTTATTAGCTAATAAAAAAGACCTATCAACCCGCGGAAAATTATTCCGCTTTTTGTACGGTAAAGGCTACGAAAGTGAGTTAATAAATAAGCTACTAAATGACGCGTTTAATAATTATTCGCAGTAGATCCGATCATAACAGTCACACATCCTTGTTGCATCATACCGGTCTCACTTTCACTTTCTGGAACTTTTATTACAACCAGTAATTCTTCAGTACTTGTAGTAGTAAATTCAAAGTAATTTTGACCTTCATTCTCAGCAGAACTAAAGATCATAGTACCGGTATCAGTTAATACTTCAAACACAACATCTCCAATTACCGCTTGTGCACATACCACTACTTTATAGCTATGATTCGCAACAAAAATAAGTGACATTTCCGCTTCTTCTCCTTCAACCATTCGAAGACTGTTGTATTTATCTGAAGGAATATAATCTCCTAATTGAGGAGCGCATTTTTTCTTAACAAAACTTTTACATTGAGCCTCGCTAATAACGGGAGCTGCAAGCGCTACAGCAAGAAAAAAGATATAGAGTTTTTTCATGTTTGTCTAGTTTACGTATTTACTTCTAACTGCATTTACTTCATCCGTAATTTCAGCAAGAAGATCATCTGATATGATAATTTTATCATTTCCTCCAATCACAATTTTACCTGATTCATCCTTATCAACTGTAGTAGGTTTATCTTCTTTATCGATTCTAGAAAATAATTCATTTAACCTCTTCAAATCACCTTCGATTGATACTAAATTTTCTTCATTTTCATAAGCTTCCGTCAATTTAAGTATGTTCTTTAAAGAGAACTGTTGATCAGCCAATATTTGTTTAACACGTTCTCTGTGCTCTCCTTCCATATCTTTTCCGTTTTTAAGCAAGATACTTACTGCTTCAACCCAACCTCCAGTCATCACAATAGCCGAAACATATCCTCTATCATCTTCTGCTAAAGTAGCATCGATTGCCCAGAAAATTTCATTTACAAAAACCATCAATGAATCTCTATTTTCAATATTTCTCTCAAAGCGGCTAATATTATCTTCATTTATAACATCAGAAACACTTAATTCATCCGCCAATAACTTTACAGCGGAAAAATAATTCAATGCTTCCTGACTTTGTTCAAAAATTGAAGCATAAGCTAAATCAGAGCCATAAACTCCAAGATTAAACGCTTGTCTTTTTGACGTATTATAGTCTCCCACTTTATTTGGATCGCTCATAGTAGAAGCGTTGAATTCCACACCTGAGGATTTAACCAACGTAGCTGTCTCGATCGGAGAGGGTATTGAGTACAATACTTTTCTCACTTTTGTAGCCATTGTTTGTCTCTCACCTTCTTCCTCTGCTTCCGTATTCATTTTTTGAATCTCACTCTCATCGGCTCCATCACCGCAAGCTTGAAAAAAAGAAATGCCGCTAAAAATAATCGCAGCAACAAAAAATTTAAAAACTTTCTTCATCATATAGTTATATTTTATTCAGTATTCTCAAATATAAATTAAATAGTTATAAATACAACCGTCAAACTCAGTGAGCTTCTAACCAGTTATTAGCAGCTTCCATTTCCACCAATAATGGCACACTTAATTTAATTGCTGACTCCATTTTATCCTTTACAATTCCCTTCAAAACCTCTTCTTCACTATGATGTAGATCAAATACCAATTCATCATGAACTTGTAATAACATTCTTGAAACTAGTTTTCGGCTTCTCATTTCCTTAGAGATATCAACCATTGCTTTTTTAATAATATCTGCAGCAGAACCTTGAATAGGCGCGTTTATTGCGTTTCGTTCCGCAAAACCTCTTACGGTAGCATTTGCAGAATTGATATCTAGAAGATACCTTCTTCTTCCCATAATAGTCTCGACATATCCATTCTTCTTGGCTACTTCGATACTTCTATCCATGTATTTTTTAATGCTTGGGTATTGTTCAAAATAGCTATCGATCAACTCTTTTGCCTCGCCCCTCTTTATATTCAGATTTTCAGCTAAACCAAAAGCGCTTTGTCCATAAATAATCCCAAAGTTCACCGCCTTGGCCTTCGAACGCATATCTCTGTCAACATCTTCCAATGCTACTCCAAAGACTTTTGCAGCCGTAGCAGCATGTATATCTTCACCATTATTAAAAGCACGAAGCATATTTTTATCCTCACTCAAGGCAGCAATTATTCTCAATTCTATTTGAGAATAATCAGCAGACAGGATCTTAAATTCCTTGCTAGATGGAATAAACGACTTCCGAATCTCCCTTCCTCTTTTCGTTCTGATCGGGATGTTTTGAAGGTTTGGATTACTCGAACTTAACCTTCCTGTAGCAGCAACAGTTTGCATAAAAGTAGTATGCAATTTTCCATCTACATCACTTACTAACTTTGGCAATGCATCAACATAGGTAGATTTCAATTTTTTTAATTGCCTGTATTCTAAAATCTCCTCCATTATAGGATGTTTTGCTTTTAATCTTGACAAAACTTCCTCGCCAGTAGCATACTGACCTGTCTTTGTTTTTCTTGGCTTATCGGTAACCTTGAGTTCATCAAAAAGTATCACTCCCAATTGCTTTGGTGAATCTATGTTAAACTCCTTCCCAGCATACTCATATATTTTAGCAGAGGTTCTGATCAGATCCTCATTCAATTCTCCGGAAAAAGAGGCCAAAGCATCAACATCTAATTTAATACCGGCCATTTCCATATCTCCTAATACGCTTATCAACGGACATTCAAGATCATAAAAAAGGCTCTTAAGGTTTTTCTCCTTTTCGATATCCTTTTTAAATATCTCATATAACTGGTAAGTAACATCAGCGTCTTCTGCAGCATAATCAAGAACTTGCTCTGGCTCTAACTGATCCATCGTCAATTGATTCCTTCCCTTTTTTCCGATTAGTTCCTCGATAGAAATAGGCTTATAATTAAGGTATTTCTCGGATAAAAAATCCATGCCGTGATTCATTTCCGGTGAGATCAAATAATGAGCGACCATGGTGTCGAAATAAGG
>JAUVAY010000110.1 GCA_030591505.1 Flavobacteriales bacterium
TATAGCTCAATAAAGCGAGAGAAAGCATCCCGAAAGCGTACGAAGAGATAACAAGAAAATCCATTTTTAGATCCTGAAAATTCGATCCTTTTAGTAAAATAGCCCTCATAACCTTAATAATATATGCTGCTGGATTTAGATATGTAAGTTTTTGTGCCCAGTCAGGCATGTTTTCAATCGGCGTAAACAAACCACTCATAAGAATAAATATCACAATTAAAAACCATGATAAAAACATTGCCTGTTGTTGCGTATCAGTAAAAGTTGAGATCCATAATCCAAGACTCAATACAACCACCAAATAAATAGCTGTGTAAGAAAAAAGTAATAAGATGCTACCATTGATAGGGATATCAAATACTATTTTTCCTAGACCCAATCCAAAGGCAAGCTCGAACATGGCAATCACCCAAAATGGTAGTAGCTTACCAATAATAAATGTTTCTTTTCTAATCGGTGTAACGTTTATCTGTTCTATCGTTCCAATCTCTTTTTCCCGAACAACATTCATAGATGACAAGAACATACCTATCATAGTAATCAGCACAGCTAAAATTCCAGGCACCATTAAATTACTGTAGATCATTTCGGTGTTATACCAATAACGCGTCTCTACTGTTAATGGTGAAGCTTCTTTCAAATCAATTCCACTCCATTCTTGTATTATATCTTCATTATACTGTTGTATAATACCATTAGCATAAGAAAAAGAAAGACTGGCTGCCATTCCATCGATGCTATTTACATCCAACATTATGGAACTTCGTTTTTCTTTTTGAAGATCTTTCGAAAAGCCATTTGGAATTCTAATTATAAGCGTAGCTTCATCATTATCCAATACAGCCATACCTTGATTAAAATCCTTCTCAACGCTATTTAATTCAAAATAAGGCGAAGACTCAAAGCGAGATAATAATCGCATGGATTCTACGGAGTGATCATCGTCTACATAAGAATAGGATATATTCTTGAGCTCGAAATCTGCCGCAAATGTTAGTATGATCAATTGTATGATCGGAAGTACAAATATTATAGGAAGCATTGCTTTGTTCCTGAAAATTTGAATAAACTCCTTTCGCAGTAGGTATATTAATATTCTCATTGCAATCGGATTTTAAATTTTTTAATACTTAATACAATCATCAATACTGACATAAAAACAAGTACTAATGTCTCTTTCCATATATACATAATCCCAACCCCTTTCAGCATGATCCCCTTAATAATAATGAGGTAAAACTTTGCAGGAATTATGTTACTTATTACTTGTAGTGGCAAAGGCATATTAGATATCGGAAATATAAATCCCGATAATAAGATAACAGGAAGCATCAATCCAAAAAGCGAAAGCATTAGCGCCATTTGCTGAGAATTAGATACTGTTGAGATCAATACACCCAAGCTTAAAGCGGTTATAATAAACAAAAGACTTTCTAACAGCAATAAAACAATACTCCCGTTAACCGGAATGTCAAATATTATCCAAGCCATTACAAGAATGAAAACTGCATTAAAAATTGACAAAATGATAAAGGGAACTACTTTTCCTATGATTATTATTCCAGGTTTTAAAGGAGATACAAAGAGAATCTCAATCGTTCCTAATTCTTTTTCACGTGCAATACTAATCGAAGTTAGCATTGCAGAAACCAACATTAAAATAATGGTAATAACACCCGGCACAAACATCAACACACTTTTTAAGGAAGGGTTGTAATGCCACCTTACTCCTGTTGTAATCGACTCCACAGGTAAGGCATTGCCCGACTTCTTCATCATCCATTTCATTATAATTGCATTCGCACTTGAACTAAGAATAGTAGCTAAATTAGGATCAGAACCATCGGCGATAAGCTGAATCTGAGCTTCTCTATTATAAAACCCTTCTTCGAATTTAGGTGGTATTACTATGGCTATCTTTGCCTGATCTGTTCTAAATACTTTCTCTAACTCTTCTTTCGAATGCACATTAGCACTTACTCGAAAGAAATCAGACGATTTTAATTCATTGATCAATTGATTAGAGAATTGCCCTGGAGATTGATTGAAAACCGCAATATTGGCATTCGACACCTCTGTTGTAATCGCATATCCAAATAACAATAATTGAGCTATAGGCATACCAAACAAGACCAAAAGTGTCCGTTGATCCCTAAAGATATGGTAAAACTCCTTTTTTATAAATGCAAAAAACTGCTTCATTATTATTCCTTGTATTTACTTCTTACTGCCATGTATAAGAAAACGTCATTCATATTATCTTTATCGTATTTCTTCATCAAATTCTGGGGTGTATCCAAATCTTTAAGATCTCCGTCTACCATAATAGAAACTCGATCACAATATTCGGCCTCCTCTAGGTAATGAGTGGTTACAAAAACTGTTATACCCTGATGTGTGGCTTCATAGATCAAACCCCAAAATTGTCGTCGCGTGATAGGATCGACCCCACTGGTTGGCTCGTCTAAAAAAACAATGGATGGATTATGAATGATGGCTATACTAAAGGCCAATTTTTGTTTCCATCCTAATGGAAGCCCTTCTACCAATCTGTTTTCATAAGCCTCTAAACCCAACTTCTTTATCAATAATTTCGATTGAGTCTTAATTTCCTTTCTACTCAATCCATAAATACCACCATAAAAACGGATGTTCTCTTTAATGGTCATATCCTGATAAAGGGAAAAATGCTGACTCATATATCCAATATTCTTCTTGATATCTTCGGGTTGTGTCGCCACATCAAAACCGGCTACAGTAGCTTTTCCTGATGAAGGTGACAGTAATCCACTTAACATTTTTATCGCTGTAGTTTTTCCTGCACCGTTTGCCCCCAAAAATCCAAAGATCTCTCCCTTCTTTACATCAAATGTAATGGCATTTACCGCAGTAAAGTCACCAAAGGTCTTGGTCAGCCCATCACATACTATTACTTTATTCTGCGACTCCATCTTCTTCTAGATTTTGACTGACCATCAGGTCCATAAAACAATCTTCAATTGTAGCTTCCCCTAGTTCGATCTTTGGATCTTCTATTCCATTTTCTCTTAGGATATTATTTACTTTTTCAATATTCAATTCATTTTCAGCATAGACATGAATAATTTGTCCAAATGAAAATGCATTACTCACTTCCGGTATGTCATTGAGTACTTTTAGTGATTCGTAAATCTTATTTGTTTTGATCGTATATAGTATTTTCTCGAAAGAATCTGTAATCCCTTTTGGCGTATCGATTTGAAGTATTTTCCCTTTCTGAATCAATGCTACTCGATCACACAATGACGCTTCATCCATATAGGGTGTGGAAACAATAATAGTCACTCCCTTTGCTTTCAAAGATTTTAACATGTCCCAAAATTCTTTTCTTGAAACAGCATCCACACCAAAGGTTGGCTCATCTAAAACCAATACCATCGGCTTATGGATCAAAGCACAAGACAAGGCTAATTTCTGTTTCATCCCACCACTTAAAGCGCCTGCTCTTCTGTTTTCAAATGGTTCAAGTTGTTGATAGATATCCTTAATAAGGTCGTAATTCTCCTTTATTGATGTTCCAAATATGGTAGCGAAAAAATTAAGATTCTCCTTCACACTAAGATCCTGATAGAGCGAAAATTTACCCGGCATATAGCCTACATTTTTTCTTACATACTTGTAATCATCCACCACATCATGTCCATTAAATAACGCAGTTCCATTATCAGCTAATAATACCGTTGTAAGGATTCTAAATAGCGTGCTTTTACCAGCACCATCAGGCCCGATAAGTCCAAATAGCTCGCCTTTTTTCACATCAAAGCTAATGTCCTTTAATGCTTCTTGCCCTTCGTAGGATTTCGATATGTTTTTAAACTCAAGCATTATTCTTTTTCAGTAAGCCATAATTCACCAGGCATTCCGATCTTTATTTTTCCGTCGTTTTTAACACGTAATTTCACAGCATAAACAAGGTCTACTCTTTCTTCCTTTGTTTGAATAGTTTTAGGGGTAAATTCCGATTCAGAGGAGATCCAGCTCACTCTACCTTGATAATCGATCATTGAACCATCCAAACCATCAATTTTTACCGTGTAGTTATCTCCTAATTTAACTTCAGACAACTGATCTCCACTAATAAAAACGCGCAGATCCAGTTCATCCATATTCGCAATTTTATATAATGGTTTTCCTGGAGCCGTATACTCGTTAAGGTCAGAAAGTTTCGCTAATACAATACCATCAACCGGATTTACAATGATGCTTTTTCGAATTTTCTCATCAATTTGTTTACTTCTTGAATATAAGGCTTCAACCTGACCTAGTATACTGGCATTCTGCGATCGAACACTTTGTATCTTACTTTCAACGACATCAATATTCCCTTCAATATCGTCGAGTTGCTTACTTGTTGCAGCCCCAGCTTTGATCAAATTCTTTACTCTCTTCTGCTCTCGTTCTAGGTTTTTCAATTCGCCCTTCAACACTTTGATTTGCGCATAAATATTATCAGACTGTGTAGAGATAGCTTCTTGATTAGCAATAACCTCAAGCTTCATTAAATAAAGCTCCGTAGTATCTGTCATAGCGACAACCACTCCTTTTTCCAATCGTGCACCTTCAACAATCGTATACTGTATAAGTTCGCCAGGCATTTGAGCAGATATAAGTATATCATCTACTTCAAAATTTCCGTAGGCATCAGCAAGATCGTTGCCTTTGTTACAAGCCGTAGTTAAAAGCACTACAGCTATTAATGGGTATAATAATTTTCTGTACATCATCTTATTTTCCTTGTATTGTGAGATAGTTCAATTTTGAAAGAATGAGCTTTAATTCATGAATTTTTGAATTTAAAACCGCTTCTTCTTCTAAATTTAATTCAATTAGATAGTCGGTGGATGTAACGATCCCTTCATCCAGTTGTGCTGATTTAATTTGACTAACCTCTTTTCGAAGTGAAATCATTTCTTGATCGCTTTCCAATAATAAATTCAATTTTACGATCTCTAACTCTGTAGCTTTCAGCTCACCAATAAATTGCGTTCTCGCTCTTGACTGTTGCATTTCGGTGATCTGCTGATTAAAGCTCAGAATCTGTTTTTCCTTATTTGCAAGACCATAGTCAACAATATTCCATTTCAAGCCAACACCGATCATCGCCATTACAGAAACCTCATCCTTGAAAATATCATATCCCGGAAGTCCACCACCTATCGAACCGAAAGCCATGATCTTAGGTAAACGACTTGTTTTCATCATCCCTTTTTGCAATTCGAAATTTTCTATTTGCATAGTAAGTAATTGTATTTCAGGACGTCCATCTACATTGTTCTCGAAAGTTACTTGTGGCTGAGGTCGAAGCAATTCATTATTGGAATCGATAACAGTTCCAGTCACCTCACTTAAGTTTGAATATAAGGCAGCCAGTGTATTTTCGATTTCGATGATCTGTTGATTTATAGTAAGGATTTCTGCTTGAAGAGAACGAATATTGATCTTAGGTATCGTTCCATATTCCTCCCCACTTTTCATGATTTTCAATCGGTCTTCTACAACTATCTTTTTGGCCTGAATAATTTTAAGCCTATCATTTGTTAAAAGAATAGACATGTAAATACTGATAACCTTCGATTTTAATTGAATTTTCTCAGTCTGAATCTTTTCCTCCAACATAGAATATTTAGAAGCTTCCAACTTTTTCTGATTTGCTGTTACGCTTCCATCATATATCGTTTGGTTAAAATTCACCAATAATCGATTAAAGTTTAGTGGAACCGCTGGTGCTTCCATTCCAGGTAAAGCCGTAGGAATACTGATATTCTCATTTTGGTATGTGAAATTTCCATCAACTACGAATTTTGGATACCAATTAGTATTGATCTTCTTCTCAGCTAACTCAGCTGAAGATCGATAAGATTGCGCTTGCAACTCATACTCAAAGTGAGTGTAGCCCATATTTATACATGAATCAAGTGTAAGTTGTGCATCACTTGTAGCTCCATATAATAGGAATAGACTAAGTATAATTATTAATCGAATTTTCATGTGTTTATTATTTATTTTCAATTGGCAATCCAGCCATATTATTCAAAATACTCTTTACAATACTTTTTCTATCCTCTAAAAAAGCATCGCTTTTTTCTTCGCTACCGAACATCTCTAATAAGAGAGGTTTAACCATAAATGGGAATATACTGAGTGAAACGAGGGTAAGGATAAAGTGAAATACGAAATTTGGTTCTTTGCTATCGGGCAAGGCATTGGATGCGCTTCCTAATAAGGCCTTTAATTTATCTCCAAAACCCATTCTTTTTAATAGATCAGAATCTCTATTGATCTCGAAAATAAAAAATACAGGTAGACGTGGGTTTCTTGATAAAAACTGAAAATAGGCATCTACTGCAACATCAATTTTTTCTTCTAAAGTATCATTCGGATTATCAAAAACACCTTTAATGCTTTTCAATAATTCGTTCACCACTTTATTAAAAACAGCAACAAAAAGTTTTTCTTTTGATTTATAATAATAGTGAAGTAAGCCTTTATTAACTCCGGCCTCATCTGCTACCATTTGCATTCGAACCCCTTCCAGTCCTTGCTTCATAAAAAGCAATCTGGCCGATTCAATGATCTTATCTTTTGATGTGACTTTCCCCATTCGGGGACAAATATATACTATTATTACCCAATTGGGTAATAATTAGGTAATTATTTACCCGTTTAGGTAAACAGATAAGATGAGCTTCTTTAAACTAAGTAAAAAATAAATGTATCTATTTGATTTCTTGCTACTTGATATCCAAAGCTATTCTCGCCATATCCATAAAAGAACTTTGACGTTCTTGCGAAGAAGCGAACTCTTTGGTCACTAATTGGTCACTAACTGTTAAAATGGTCAAGGCTTTTACTCCGAAATGAGCAGCAAGGGTGTAAAGTGCACTCGTTTCCATTTCTACAGCCAACACATCATAATCTGCCCAGGTTTTCCAATTATTTTCATCATGATGATAAAATTGATCGGAAGAAAGGATATTCCCAACGTGCATACTTAAATTGGCCTGCTTTCCTAATCCAACTGCCTGACTAAGCAAATTAAAATCGGCTATTGGAGCATAATCCATGCCTCCAAAACGATGGTGATTGATCGCAGAATCGGTAGAAGCTCCCATCGCTATAACGATGTCACGAAGTTTAACATTTTCTTGTAAAGCTCCACAGGTTCCAACTCGAATTAAATTTTTAACATCGTAATGATTAATTAGCTCGTGAGCATAAATAGAAATCGATGGTATTCCCATTCCTGAACCTTGCACAGAAACAGCTTTACCCATGTATTTACCAGTGTACCCATACATACCACGAACACTATTGTATTCCACTACATCTTCTAAAAACCGCTCTGCAATTGCGCGGGCGCGTAGTGGATCTCCTGCTAATAATACTTTTTCGGCGATATCGCCTTTTTCTGCTCCTATATGTACACTCATGGTAATTTATTAAATCTTTAAATAGTTAGATGTAATTGTGTAGTTAGACTGATGCTCTGTTCTAGTAAATTTTAAAACGTCACCCTGAGCTTGTCGAAGGGTAATCACGTTTAATGAAAAAATAATCACTCGCATTCACACACAAATCAAGATGAAAGTTCGAAATTAAAACATAAAAACTAATTACGTACGAATAGATCATTAATACTTTCAACTATTTTCAAAATCAATCAGGAAAGACCTCCAGGTTCAGAGTTTCTCGAAATGTTTTTTTTTGTAAACAACATTAAAATTAAAGGCTAAAGCCAAATCACAACTATATTATTTTACCATTGGGCTAAAGCCCAATGTAAAACCTTTTGATAAAGATTAAGGCTCGTGGTGGATCGTTCACACAGGTGTCATTCGAATTGAAATACAGCTTTTTAGGAAGACAATTATTATTTATGACATCTCCTCGGTCATCTAACCTTCTTTCATATTATCTATACACAAAGCGGGCAGTAAATCGTGTTTTTTGTTCTACCAATACCTCTTTTCCTTTTATTAACTCTTCTAAAAGGTCCTCATTATAATGTCTAACAGTCAACAAGGATAATTTTTTATTAAATAACACTCTGTAACCCTCTTTTAATGCAGCTATTAATTTTGGTATTTTTCGTTTATCATCATCTACACAAACAGAAAAATTTAGCGCTGAATTCTGCATTAAATGAATTTTCACCTTAAAAGTAGAAAAAACAGAAAAGATATGACTTAGATTTTCCTCCACAACGAAACTTAGATCGTGTGGGGATATGGAAATCAATACTTGTTTTTCTTTTAAAATATAGGAAGGTAGCAGACGATCGAATTTTTCGTTATTACCAATTTTACTTCCCTCATCCTCCATTTTCACAAATGACTTTACAAAGAGAGGAAGGTTTTTTTCCTTAAGAGGCTGCAACGTTTTTGGATGGATTACCGTCGCACCATAATAACTTAATTCAATTGCTTCTTTAAATGAAATTTCATTCAATTTCTTTGCATCAGAAAAATATTGAGGATCTGCATTCAGCATACCGGGAACATCTTTCCAGATCACTACCTCATCTGCATTATAAACATAGGCCAAGATAGCGGCTGTATAATCTGACCCTTCTCTGCCTAAGGTTGTCGTATATCCATCCTCATTCCTACCCAAAAAACCCTGCGTTAATAAAACGCCTCCATTTTTAATAGCTAAATCTTTAGCAGCCTTAACACTTCTTTCCCAGTCAACTTTTCCCTCTCGATAATTAGCATCGGTTTTAATAACATCCCCTGCCTCAAACCATCGATTTTCTATTTTTTCCTGAAGTAAGTAATAATGAATGATTCGCGTAGATAGCATTTCCCCATAGGATACTATCTGATCATAATAAAAATCATAAGGACGATCAGAATACTCATGTACAGCTTTATTAAGTGAATTAGAGTACTCTTTCAACTCAGTAAATATTCCATGCTCATGAGGAAAAAGTTCACTCGCTACCTCGATATGGAAATTGATCAACTTTTCAATGGCTAAGTTGTCAATGCGCTTGTTTTCATGGCATGAATCACAGATCTCTTCTAATAAATTGGTGCTTTTAGCCATTGCTGAAACAACAATGATCAAGGGTTGATCAAGGTGCTTTTTTACAATACTAAGCAGGTTTATTACTCCTGACGCATCTTTTACTGAAGCGCCACCAAATTTAAATACTCTCATAATTCTATTTCAAAGCTAAAATAGGAGGAATCAATCTATGAAAAATAGTGAGCAGCAATCTTTTTGAACAGAAAATCAGCTAATTTGAAGTAACTCTCATCTGTCCACCCTGCAATATGAGGTGAAAGCAGTACTTTTTCTTCATTTATTAAACGCTTATAGGTCTTTTCAGACTTCTTTAATTTTTCAAAAGAAGTCCCTTCAAATTCAAGTACATCTAAACAAGCTCCCAACACATCTCCTTTATCTATAGCATCTAAAAGATCAGCTGTATTAACATTCTGCCCCCTTGCCGTATTAATCAAATAGATAGGTTTATCAAATTGGCTTAAGCGTTCCTTATCCATTAAATTCATAGTATCCGGAGCAATAGGAACATGAAGGCTCACTATATCGGCTCGCTTATAGATCTCTTTCCAATAACTTTCCTTTACCAATAAATTACCATAACCCTTTTTAAACTTATCGTAGGCGATCACTTTTACTTCAAAACCAGCCAAGCGTTTAGCTAAGGCACTTCCCATATTTCCATATCCAATAATGGCAACCACTTTTCCTTTGAGTTCATGTCCTCTGTTCTCTTTCCTTTTCCAAACACCATTTCTAACTTCAGCATCTACCTTAGTCAAATGATTCATGAGTGACAATAACATACCGATAGCCTGTTCAGCAACTGCCGTTCTATTTCCCTCTGGAGAATTAAACAATTTCAGGCCTTTAGATCGAGCGTAATTAACGTCGATATTTTCCATCCCAGCACCAGAGCGAGCAACAAATTTTAGCTTTTTTGCCTTATCAATAAAGGCCTTATTAACTTCAATTCTACTCCGGATAACTACTCCATCATAATCAGCAATACACGCTTTAATCTCTGCAGCACTTTGCTTACTGAGATCATCGCATATTACATTATTCCGTTTCAATTGTTCCATCAAGTGGGGATGTACCAGATCGATGAAAGCTACTTTTTGAATTCTATCTGAACTCATAATGTATACATAAAATGTCCTACCATAAAATAAACGAGTAATCCTATCACGTCATTAGA
>JAUVAY010000054.1 GCA_030591505.1 Flavobacteriales bacterium
GGAAGGTCTGATACACAAAATAGTCAAATAGACTAAGTCATCGTCTAGTTCACCTTCTACCCTTGGTTCTTTGGTTTAATTACCTATAAATTTAATAAGGCTAATCTAAAGGTCATTGTGGTTAATTGACTGTGAATTCCTTTTTGGAAATTTAGACACCATTTTCACTAAGTCCCGATCTTATAAATGATAGGATTAAATGCTTTTGAAACAACCATTACTTTATCACCTGTAGATAAATTTTCTGCAGCTTTTTCTTCCATTACTACTTTAACAATGTTCTTTCCGATCAATACCGTAACGATGAATATAACATCAGAGGCTTGTATATCCAAAATCTCACCTGTGAATTGAAACTTTCCACTTATTTCTCTATTTGAGAAAATAGATAAGGGTGAGCCGATTTTAATAATAGCTCCCTTCTCCATGTGAATTACGGAGTCTGACATTTTACTGATTTCACCAATATCATGACTGACCATAAGGGTAGTAAGTCCCATTTTATTATGAAGCTGCATTATATGATCTTGTAACTCGCTTCTCATAGAATGATCCAATGCGGATAAGGGTTCGTCCAGAAGAAGTAATTCAGGTTTCCTAGCCAAAGCTCTGGCAAGAGCAACCCGTTGTTTTTGTCCTCCGGAAAGCGTTTCAGGTAAGCGATCCTGAAGATTTCCAAGGTCGATCATTTTTATCAACTCATTCAACCATGACCTACCCTCATTTTTTGGGAGTGCAAAGGCGATGTTTTCTTTTATACTCATGTGAGGGAAAAGAGCGTAATCCTGAAATACAAATCCAATATTTCGATTTTGTGCTTTTCGATTTACCCCCATATTACTATCGTACCACAACTCATTATTTATTTTAATTAAGCCTTCATCCGGCTGCAAAAGCCCCGAAATTAATCTAAGTAATGATGTTTTTCCAGCTCCCGATTCTCCGTAGATAGAAACAAGTTTTCCTCTTTCAATTTTCACATCGACAGTTAAAAGAAAACTATTCTGATAACCCAATAATTCCTTTTTGATCTTTAGTTCTATCATTTCCAAAATCGTTTTAAGTAGCCTCCATTAATGAGGTATACAGTTAATAGAACAATAAATGTGATAATGAATAAGATGAGAGAGTATTGATTTGCAGCGTCATAATTCATGGACTCTACTTCGTCGTAAATAGCTATCGATGCAACACGAGTTTCATCAGGAATACTTCCTCCGATCATTAATACAACTCCAAATTCACCTATAGTATGGGCAAATGATAATACGATACCGGTCAATAAAGCCGGTTTAATATTGGGCAAAAGAATTCGTAGCAATGTTTCTCTTTTGGATTTACCAAGTACGAAAGAAGCTTCACTTAAGCTTTGTGGTAAGTTGGCCAGTCCTGCTTGAATAGGATGGACCATAAATGGAAGGCTATAAATTATTGAAGCGATCACTAAGCCCTCAAAAGAAAAGATCAATTTTAATCCAAGCGTATCATGAACCCATGCAGCAAAAGCATTGGACGGACTAAAGGCGAGGAGAAGATAAAAACCAAGAACTGTTGGAGGTAAAACGAGTGGCATACTCACTATTGTTTCAATTACAGGCTTGAACTTCGACCGAGTATAAGAAAGCCAATAAGCAAGAGGAATGGATATCACAAATAAGATCAATGTAGTGATCAATGCTAATTTAAAAGTCAGTATAATCGGGCTCCAGTCCATCATTCAGCTAACATCAATTCATTCGTTTTTATCATAGCCAATACTTCCATCCCTTCAGTCAGCCCCAATTTATTTACCGCATTTCTCGTTATGATCGATCTAATCTCATGCTCTTCAAACAACAACGATACTCTGCTTAAAAGTGTACCTTTTTTAATTTCAATGATCTTACATGGAAGTTGGTTTTGTAAGCTAATTTCAAAATCACTCTTTTTAGCTATGATAACTTCTGTTTCTTTAAAAAGAACTTTAATTGAAGTCCCCACAGAAAGGTATTTTGCTGTAGCCGGTGATTCTATGATAATTGAGGATAAAAGCTGATTCTCGCATTGAATTTTAACCAATGATAGATCCTCACAGACTTCAACTTTAGAAATTACTCCCGGTAAGGTATTCATTGCTTCAATTTAGTTGGGGTTTCGTATCCATTTCGTTTAAGAATAGCTTGTGCTTTTTCAGAAAATAAAAATAAATAGAATTTTTTAGCATTCTCGATGTTTTGATCGGGCCTTTTTATTAGTATGGCACCCTGTTCAATGGGGTCATAACTTTTAGGGTCGATCGTTATAAAAGATTTCTCTTCACTTGAAAAAGCAATAAATGATGATCTTGCTGTAAAGCCTAGTTCAGCAGCACCTGAGAGAATAAACTGATTTGTCTGTGAAATGCTCTCGCCAAAGACTAATTTATTTGATAGTTTCTCATACTCTCCATAGTAGTTGAGCATTTGTTCAGCTGCTCGGCCATAAGGAGCAGTTTTTGCATTAGCGATTGAAATATGATTAACCGAATCTGAATGTAAAATTGAAAAACTTGGTTTTAAGTCTTTTCTTAAACTGATAAGGATCAGGCTGCCATAAGCATAAATCCGTGGACTTTCAACGCCTAGTCCTGAATCATAGATCTTATTAGGAAACTTCATATCAGCGGAAACGAAAATATCAAAAGGAGCTCCTTCAATGATTTGAGCTGTTAACTTCCCGCTGGATCCGATAATGATAGAAGTAGAAATACCTGTTTCTTCTTCAAAGGAATTCGCTAGCTCCCTCATTGCAAATTGAACGTTCGCTGCTGTTGCGATAGTTATGGTTTTAGAGTGATCACTAGAGCAAGAAGCATTGATTAAAACCAAAAATAATGAGAGATAAAAAAGAGCTATTCGCATCGAGTTGATCTGATAATAATTAATCGGTAAAAATACAGCTAAATAGACTGGTTACTCTTTCTTAAATTGAAATTATTAGGAATAATACTATTTTTTGTATTTTTAAAATGGATAAATTTGAATGATCTGTTCATTTTAGTTCTACTTAGTAATAAGAAGAATTAGGTGATCTGATTTTAGACCACTGAAACAAACAAATGAAAAATTCAACTAATTTTATTGCCATAACGGGCTTTACAATACTGCTCATTGCAGTCATTTTTACAAGTTCTTGTAAGAAGGAAGAAACACCACCGCCACCTGCTCCACGTACTTATACAGATCTTGAAAATGACTTTGAGGCCATTGATATATCGGAGGGTATTATTGATGTAGAACTAAAAGCAACAGATTTTACTACATGGAGTGTTAGGATAATTTCTCCAGGCATTGTGGAAGGAGAAAGCTATCCTGTTGTTTTTACTTTACATGGTGCAGCAGGTGGAAGTCCTACGGCCCACCAATCTACCGCTTGTCTTGCAGAACCTGGTTTAGAATCTCTTGGAGCAATAATTATTAGTCCAAATGGGTTTTTGAACCTTTGGCATGAAGGGCCCAATCAACAGCAAGTATTGACGCTGGTAAATCTCGCGAAAAAATTCTGGCCTGTGGATACAACAAAATTCTTAGTTACTGGATACAGTAATGGAGGAAATGGGAGTTGGTTTTATGCAGAAACACAAGCCGAAATATTTTCGGCTGCTATTCCGATGGCTAGCTATTACAATACTTTTGACACGGAAGGAAACGGTAGATATATCGAAACACCCCTCTATGTGATCCATGGTGGAGATGATGATCTTTTTCCTGTTGCTGATGTTGAAGAATGGGTAGGCGTAACCCAAGATGTTGGTACAGATGTTACGATGGTCATTGCCCCCGGTCTTGTACATAATCAGCCATGTGATTACGTTTCTTACCTTCAGGATGCTACGCTCTGGTTACAAAATGACGTTTGGAATTAGGGTAATTCGTAAAGTGTAATATCACCAAATTTATCAGGATCTCCTTCTATAGCTTTTAGGTTTATTTTCACGCTGTGGTCTTCAAATACATTAACAATAAGGTAGTTTGATGTATTGGCTCGTCCCATTCCAGAAGCTACCAGATGAATGTTAGCATAATTATAGTAGGCATAAGGAGAAGATGAGGTCGTAGCTCCAAGGTCGCCTGAGAAAAGATATACAGCTTTGTTGCATCCTTCTAATAAGGGACTTATCTCCGACCAATAATTACTAGACCCGGGGTAATGAGGGAGGAAGTTTATTCCTATATTTTGAAATATACTGTCAGGACTCCACCAAATAAGTTCATGGCAAAAAACAAATATATTTGAAGTGTTTTCAATATCTGCCAGTGTATTTTCTAAAAATTCTTTTTGCTCTCCAACTATATTCCAATGATTAGTATTTAGAATTATAAAAAGATCAGAACCTTCCTTAAAAGAGTAATAATAACTGCCAAATCGATCAAGGAAAACATCTCCTCTGTCGTGGTTCCCGGCAGCAATATGATAATCATCAACGAAGGAGTCCATGTCTTCAATTACAATATCCCATTCATTTTCATCATAGGGATGCCGTACTACATCACCGGTGTAAATTGCATGATATAAATTGGGAGTCTCTAAGATTGAAGGGAATTTTTCTTTAAAAGGTGGATAGATACCTATAGTGTTTTCGATTGGACTTCCATATACATGACCAGCAACAACAAAAGAGTGTTTTATTTTATTTGTGGGGGGAGTTAGAACTTTATCCTTAACACAAGAAGAAAAAGCTAATAAGATTACAATGGAGACAAGAATAATCTTTGCAATGTGAATCGTATTAATGCTTAGTATTTCTCTTTTATACCAATCTTTATCCATTGGGAAGCTGATAATTTTTCGTCGCTTTTCAAATTATTAATAAGCTGTGTGTAATCCGAATTTAACACATTTCCGGTTCTTTTAGAGAGTTCTTCCAAAGTTTCACCTTCTTGTGGCTGAACTACATGTAATACTGTTTGGTATATTGAGTTTCTTTCTTTACTTGACATCACATGCAGGCTATTTGCTGTTTCTTCAAGGACGGTAGAATATATTTCATCACCAATTTGAATAAATTGATAGGTCCTATTGTCTCGTGTTAGCCACAATAAGCTGGCAATGATCTTTACTCCATCAGCTTCCTTCTCAAAGCTTAAAATTTGAGCAGGGTATCCATTGATGTCTAATCTTTCATTTCGTGTTGGTTTTGATGTATAATGTCTATTATACTCTTTCATAAATTCTTCTGAGAACTGGGCAGGGTCTAAAACGGTATCAGCTAAAGTAAATGCGAGTTGCGATTTAACATCAGTAGATGAATAAACGACAGTAGTAGTTGTATTAATTGTTTTCCATCCTTTTGGAACAGCCATGCTAAAGTTCATTACAGGATGTAAAAATGTATTATCCTGAAAAATCCCGGCATCAGGGTTTGTTCCAATACAAATTCCTTCAAGCTTATCTAAAAATGCTTTGTGATCGGAGGCTATATATTCACTTTCAGTTACCTCGATGGTAGGAATAAGTTTATCAAGTTTCTTTACTCTTTTAGGAGTATAAGGATGAGAATCAAACCATGTACTCATTTCTTCATTTCCTGTCTCAATTTTCACATCCAGGGAGATCTTATGAAGAATCAAGGCAAGACCATAGGGGTCGTAACCCGACTTAGCCGCTAAAATGGCGCCATCATGATCTGATTCTGTTTCGTTTGACCTACTGTATCCAGCGTTTAATAGTTTATAACTTGCAGTAAAAGGAGCACTAATAATTTCTCCAGGTGCTAAGGATCCTAAAACAACAGCAGGAAGAAGTAGAATTGAAGAAAACAGCCCTTTGTTTTTAGCTTTTCTGGCATGTTGAAGATGAACATGTGTGATCTCATGCCCCATAACTCCAGCTAACTCATCTTCGGAGTTAGCGAGGACTAAGATGCTTCTTGAAAAATATACATAACCACCTGGCAAGGCCATTGCATTAGGCACTTCCATATCCAAGATGGCAAATTGATAATCAAATAGTTTTTCGTCTATATTGCTCACAAGTTTTTGACCAACATCGTTTAAGTATTCTTGAGAAGAATGCTCATACAATCCAATCTGAGCTATTATCTGCTTATTAGCTTCTTCGCCTATTTCGTTATCTTTTTGAACATTTTGTCCAAAGCTTACAACACTTATCAATAAGCTTAATAAAAGGAGGAAGTTTTTTTTCATGCTACATTAAAAATATTAGGTCAAAATTAAGTAATTAGAAAAGACTATTGATGATGTTGTATTTATTCTTTTTCTAAATAAATAACGATCTTATTAAAATCAGCAGCTGAATTTATAACGGCTCTATAGGCTTCGAATTCTTCTACTTCGTAATGAACCTTTTCGTAAAATTCATCACACAAAATGGTGAGTACGTTATCTTCAATAGTATAAGAAGAGTTGAAGCCAGCATATTTATCGTCTTTATCCATCGCTTCAACATTAATATTGATGCTTTCTTCATTACTAACTTTAAAACCTTCTGGAATTTCAAATCGGATTTCTCTGTGATAAACTTTTCTAAAATCACTTTCAACTGGCTTCGTTCTAATGGTCTCTTGATACATTTCGGCTTGTGGACCGATCAATAAGCCTAATTTCAATAAGTACTTTTCTCTGGCTTTAACTACGTATTCACTAATGTCAAAAGATGAGGTGATGATCAGCGGGTCAATCCCTAAAGAAGCGTAGCCTGTATTTTTAGCTTCAACAGAGTGGATGTCAATATTTTCTGATATCCAATTTACCTGACTTTTATTGATTTCTTTTTCATCTTCCGGGTCCATTATATCATAATAAGGCTGTATGACAGATGCAAAATGCCCGGTACTTCTCGATTCGAGATCAACAACAAGTCCTGAAAAATCATCGTTCATTTTTACATCCATAATCATATCGTGTTGAGATTCCTTAGCTTTCATTCCCTTCATCATTTTTATCTCACTTAGTCCTGATGTTAAACCACCCAATTGGACCCGTTTAAAGAAAACTCCATAACCATCTTGTAAATATGGTGAGACAATACCAAGAGCTCCAAAATTATCACTGGGGTCAAAAAACTTATCTATCTCCGGAAAATATAAAAGATAACTATCAAGATAATTGTAAGCTTCAAATTGCCGATCAAAAGCTAAATTTGTTCGATCACAGGTCATAGATATTTCATAATCGATACCCAATTCATTGCAGACAAGTGCCATTACTTTTATTAAGCCAATAGGGCTGATCACTTTGTTTTTATCTACAAATTTTAGGTCTTTCAAGTCTACTGAGTACACATCAATTATAGCTAACGATTGCTTAAAGTATAGCTCAAGTACTCTTAGTTTAGCTTCACTACCATTTTTACTATTAACGCCACTGTCCTTGATCCATTTTTTGATGATTTTAATTTCACTTTTACTTGCAACAGTATTACTCGCTATAATAAGGTCAGCCATGCTTTTATAACTGATAATGTCTGTTTTACCGGTGAATAAATTTTCATCAAGTTTATAATTCACTTGCATTGCATTGATAGGAAAATAGGACTGATCTTCACTTTCATACTTTGGAATATATTCCCAATTAATTTTTAAATGATTGACGTCTTCGTTGGTAGAGTCGGTTTCCATCTTTCCAAATCCATTAGATCCTATATATGAAAAGACCAAATACCAAGGTGAAATAATTTCAAAACTCACATCGAGTTGAGGTATTTCATTTTGAAATACAATTCTATTACCAGAATATTCAGGAGATATTGTCTGAATATTTAAAGATTCAATGATAGAGCCAATAACAAGCCCTTTAAATGCATAATAGTAAACAATGTTTCCATCTTCATCTTCTGAAGTATTAATATCATCTTCACCCAATACAATGATTTTTCCATCAGGATTGATAGCTCTTGCTTTACTGTCTTCTAATTGTTCGTTTTTTCCAAGTGGAAGATAGATCTTGTTGTTTTGTTCGATAGCCTCGTCACTTCCTAAATAAGCTATGCGATGGAAAATATATCGCTCAACAAAATCATCGCCTACATAAGCAAATTCAGAAATTCTTTTTCTTAGTAGATTAACTTCAGTTTCCCCTTTCAACGAATCAGGACAAGTGATGCTTAACGGATCTTCGTTCCAGTCATATTCAGAAGTAATGAAGTCTTGAGAAAAGATAACTTTTCCAACAAATAGAAAGAGTGCTATGAGAAGGGTTTTATTCATTTTTCTGTTTTATGATAACGATTTCGTTTTGATTTCTTTTTATAGCACTTAGGCTCTTATTCCATTGATCAAAGTTTTGTTTTTCCAGATTCATAAAACGAATATTGGTCTTTTGGTATAAGGTCACTTGTTCTCCTTTTGTTTCATAAGAAGATTCATAATAGATGAATTCATTATCTATTTTTATGTTTTCTGGAAGGTAATCGACTCCCCAACCGCTTGGAATGGTTAATATGTTTTCCGTTTCAAAAGAAGCTTTATATTTATTTTGAATGGGGATCGACCTGTCCGCTTCAATTTTTTGCCCACTCATAATGCCATCAAGATTCATGTTAATATATAGCTCATCCTCGTTGGTCATTATATAATCATCAATTCTAAAGTCATAGCTTATTTCAATAGGATTTTCATTAGGATAAAGGTTTTTTTCTGTAAAATTTTCAGGCATAAACTTATTATTTCCCTTTGCAAAATAAGCTTTGTAGAATTTCAACTTGTCGTCTTTAGATAGGTTCTCAATGTTGTATTCAAAAGTTGATTTATGGTAACCATCTAACTTAGAATAAGCCTTACCCTTTATGTTGCTTCCTTCTATATAAAGATGAACCTTTTCACTTATCTTATTTTGATTAGCGTCAACGCGTGGAACTTCGACAACCTCAAAATCATTTTCTCCAATTTTTATCAAGGCTTCTTTTCCTTGTATAAAAGCTGAAGGAAGCCCAAACTGATAATACCTTCCTGTAGCATCTAAAAAGAAATAATTACCCTCTTTATCAATATAGGTTGCTATCATATGGTCGTCAACGATGGGAGTAGGGATTTCTGAATAGCGGTAGGGGAGATTATTGCTTCCTATCCATGTTAAATAAGATTCAACTCCAGCATAATTTAGTAAATGAGTAATAGTGCTCGCCATGTCTTTGCAATCACCGTATCTATTTTCGCACACATATTTTGCTTCTCGAGGTACAAACCCTCCCATACCGTACTCAATTGCTATGTATTTAATGTTGTCCTGCGTCCAGTAAAAGATCTTCTTTACTATATCCAATTCACTTTCAGCTCCTTTAATTATTGAATCTACTAAAGTCTGTAATTCAGGATCATGTTCACCTTCATTTAGATCCTGTGTTATCTTATTATACCAATTAAAAAGATCGGAAGTGTTACTTAAAACGCTTATTTTTTCATTATTCGCAGTATAGCTTTTAACATAAGGTATAACATGGGGTGCGTACCATGCGAGCCCGGGTGACATACTTTCACTTTTTAACTCATCGCTATTACTTAGCTCCCAAGTGTATATTTTCTTCCCTTTTTCATTTCGTTCAGTATAGCTTACATCAATTTGATCTAAATTAAATTCTGCAAAGCCAATTTCAATAGCATCATCTACGATAACAATATACGTTTTATGTTCTATTGGCAGCGTTGATTGAAGGTATTCAGGGCCTATTAAACGAGGTTCTTTATAAATGCGGCGGTAGCTTAATTCCGACATAGCCCCTTTTTGTAATCCTTCATATGAAAAGGTGATGAATCGAGTGTCATCATGAAAAACACTTGAACTCAATTCATCTTTTTCTTTAAAGTCTTTTACTTTTTTCGTTTTGTAACTTTTGTTTCCGGGAATAAATGTTGTGGCTTTTATATTTTCGACAGAGTTAAAAGTAGAGTAGTAGATCTCATTTTCTTTCATATAGCCAGTAAGGTCCGTCATATAAAAGTTCTTTCTATAAAGGTCCTCATAAATTAAAAGCTCATCACCTACAAGTTCAAAATGCATTTCTATTTTCTCCTCAATGGTCACCGCGAACAATCCGGGGTATGAATCTTCATATTTTTTTAGGTCAGCTGCCGGTTGTGCAACCAAAAACAGAGTGAAAAAGGTAAAAACCCCAAGTAAGATCAAAAATTTGTTCATTCTGTTTTTATTTGTTCCGTTCTTATGCAATTCGAAAACAACACTCTTTCATTGCTTTCAAATTAACGACTTTTACTATGCTTTATTCCAATCGTGTACGTAATTTCTGTGCTAATCTTTACACTTTACTGTGGTTTTTTACTAAGCAAATGAAATCCCACATTAAAATCAGTAGTGTCGTTTATGATATATCTATCTAATTAAAGCGCTCTTTTTGAATTAAGATAATTCCTTTTTATTAGTTGAATTCTCTCAAATAATATGCCATTATTTAAGCATTTTCGCTTCATGGTAAGGGCTGTTATCAGCTCTCTTTTACATCCCAGAGCTTTATCACACGGTCGTCTCCTGCTGTTGCTAAAACACCATTAAGCAACCAGCAAACAGCATTTACTGAATGGCTATGACCGGCACCAGTAAATTTGTTTATAGTAGTTGGAATATCAAATGTAGGTTCCCAGATCTTGATAGATTTATCTTTAGAAACAGTCACATACATGTTGTCCCATTTATGATGATCAAAACCATAGACCGTTGATTGATGTACAGACCGTTGGTAGATATGCTTGTAGTCTGTATCTGTTTTCCAGAAATTGATAACTCCTTCAATACAGCCTGTGATCAACATTTTTTTGTGTGGATGGAAGCGCGTTAAATATACCCCTCGATCGTGCGCTTTAAAACGCATGATTAATTTAAGGTTTTTAACATCCAGAATACTAACAGTACCATCGATGGCTCCAATTGCAAGATGTCCCAGTTCTTTATTTAAATCAAAAGAGCGAAGTTTTTTATCACTAACAAGAACTTGGTGAATAGGGTTGAGAGAAGGAAATTCCCAGGTTTTAAGCATTCCGTCTCCTCCAATAGTCGCTAAGCGATTATCGCTTAAAAAAATCATGTCAAAAACACCGGAGCGATGTAAGTTTTCAAATTTTTTGACCTCATTTGAATTACGGTCGATCTGATATATGTGGCCATTCATTGTTCCAAAAAGATAGACACCTTTTTCTGGACTTTTGATCATGGAAAAAATAACCTCTTTTAGGTTTCCAATTACTTTCGATGTAGAGTGATCAAGTATTTTCCAAGCTTTAATTACGCCATCGCCACCGCAGGAAATCAATTCATTAGCCTCTTCTCCTTGCATGAGTGAATAAATACCAGACTGATGACCTTTTAGATCTTCGAGGTGGCTATACTTAAATGTCTTTTCCATCGTTCAATTTGAGACACAATAATGTGTTGAAAAAATTGATCAAACTTACGTTTAAAATTTTTAATATTCCCTTAGCTTTCACCTATACAAATCATCAACTATTTTGAAAAATATTTATTGGATAATAGCCCTTCTTTTTGTTACTACGCTTACAAATGCACAAGTCTTTTCAATTCCTGAAAAGACAAAGGAAATAGATCAACAACTTGATCAAATGTCGATTGAAGAACAAGTTGCTCAATTGCTGATGATTGCGTTTTATCCCAAAAAAGGAGAAGCTCATGATAAAGAGATCAAAAAATTAATTGTTGAGCAGAAAATTGGAGGATTGATCGTATTCCAGGGAACAAGTGAACAAGTAAAAGAAAAGCTTTCTACTTTTCAAGAGATTAGTGAAGTTCCATTATTAACTGCGATAGATGGAGAGTGGGGTCCGGGTATGCGATTAAGTAATGCTCCTTCATTTGCAAAATCGATGGCTTTAGGGGCGATCAGACAAGATTCTTTGATCTATACGATGGGCGTTGAAATTGCCAGAGAACTTAAAGAATTAGGTATTTATGTGAATTTCGCACCGGTTGTTGATGTAAATAATAATCCTCAAAACCCTGTAATAGGTATACGATCATTTGGTGATGATCCTGATGATGTAATCGATAAGGCGAGACTTTATATGAATGGAATGCAGGACAATGGAGTGATGGCTGTACTAAAGCACTTTCCAGGACACGGTGATACTGATAAAGACTCTCATAAAACCCTTCCTGAAGTGGGACATGATAGAGCTCGATTGGATAGTGTAGAATTGCGACCATTTAAAGAATTGATCAATGAAGGAGCTATGGGAGTGATGAGTGCGCATTTACATGTTCCTGCCATCGATGATGACCCTCGAAGTGTAAGTTCATTTTCCTCTAAAGTTGTAAATGAGCTATTGAAAGGAGAGTTGGGTTTTAAAGGACTGGTTTACACAGATGCCTTAAACATGAGTGGGGCGGTTAATAATATTGGAGTAGAGAGATTGGAGATCGAAGCCTTGCTTGCAGGAAACGATATTTTATTAATGCCTAAGAATGTTCCTACTGTGATCGAGACGATCCTTAAGGCGATCGAGGCGAAGGAAATAGATAAGGATCAAATTCGCGAATCGTGCCGTAGAGTGCTTTACATTAAACAAATGATGGCTATAAAGCCACCCGTGTTAGCTGATGAGAGTGCTAACAAGAAAGAAGAAATTCACTCTTTACAAAAGGAACTTATTCGCAATAGTTTAACACTTCTTGTGAATCAGAATAATATCCTTCCGATTAAGAAGTTGAATCAAAAAAGACTGGTTAGTATTACTATTGGTAGCGAAGAAGCAGTTGATTTTAATGATATGCTTCGAAAATACAGTGATGTAAAATCTATTCATTTATCGAAAAAAGAGAGCAACGAAAAGTTAAGCTTTGTTTTAGGTCAATTAACTGAAGACGATCTAGTGATCGTTAGTTTTCAAGGAAATGTATGGACAGCGAGTTCTAATTATGGCTTCAATAGTAAGTGGAGAAATTTTGTTGCTAAGGTCAATAACAGGTATGCAACGATCCTGGTCATGTTCGGTAATCCATATACCTTGGTAGACTATAATGAAATAGATAAATTAAATGCTGTTTTATTGGCTTATCAATATGGAAAGGATCAGCAGAAAATTGCTGCTCAAGCGCTGATGGGAGGACTGCCAATAAATGGTAAACTTCCGGTTTCAATTGGAAAAGATTTTCCGTCAGGTTCAGGAATGAAAATTTCTACTGCTGTTCGATTGGGCTATGCAGATCCTATGGAAGTTGGAATTGATGCCAGTTACTTGACTAAAATTGATTCTATAGTTGAAGATGGTATCAAAAAAAAAGCATTTCCTGGAAGTCAGGTATTGATAGCCAGAAAAGGAAAGATCATTTACGATAAGAGTTTTGGATACTTTACCTACGATAGTATTCAGCCTGTTGGCTCAAACAACTTGTATGATATCGCCTCTATCACAAAAGTAGCTTCTACCGTATTGGTTCTAATGAAGATGCAGGACAAGGGAATGCTTGACCTCAATAATACCTTGGGTGATTTTTTGCCGGAGTTAACGGATACAAGTGATTATAAGAATCTCGACTTTAGATCTATTCTTGCCCACCAGGCAGGTTTGCGTTCATGGATTCCATTCTACCTTAAAACACTGGAAGAAGGTTCATATAAGGTGAGTACGTTTAGTGATAAAAAATCAAAGGATTACTCGATGAGGGTGGCTAATGATCTATACATTCAAAACTCCTTTAAAGATTCTATCTATTCCTGGATAATTCAAACTCCTCTTCATAAAAAAGTTAAATATCTGTATAGTGATATTGGCTACTACTTTTTTTTAAGAATAATTGAAGAGCAAAATGGGAATAGCCTTAATAATATTGCCAATAACCTTTATTATTCACCACTAAATCTAAGACATACTACGTTTAAACCTTTGGAGAAATTTGATGTAAAGCAAATCGTTCCTACAGAAAATGACACTATATTCAGGCAGCAGTTAATTCAAGGTGATGTACATGATCCTGGAGCAGCAATGATGGGAGGAGTAGGTGGTCACGCCGGACTCTTTTCCAATTCCTATGATCTTGCTGTGATCATGCAGATGTTACTGAATAATGGTAGTTATGGAGGGGAAAAATATTTGAGTGAAGAAGTGATCAAGGAGTATACAAAGTGCCAGTATTGTGAAGATGATAATCGTCGGGGAGCAGGTTTTGATAAACCTGTGAGGGATAATAGCGACGGACCTACATGCAATTGTATTTCCTTTAATAGTTTTGGACATACAGGCTTTACAGGAACCATGGTTTGGGCTGATCCGGACGAGGAATTGATCTTCGTTTTTCTATCGAATAGGATCAATCCTTCTGCTGATAATGTTAAGCTGATCAGGATGAATATTAGAACGAAAATACAGGAAGTGATGTATCAATCATTGGATAAAAGTAACGTTGTTCATACAGAAACTGGTTCATAACTATTTAGCTATTAGAAGATTTGAATCTTTGCTCATAAGAAGGCAATTTCTCATTTAGTAATTGTTATTTTTATATCCGATTTTAAGCTGATCTATAGATGAAAAAAATAGGTATAGTTTGTTACCCAACATTTGGAGGTAGTGGAGTTGTCGCTACCGAATTAGGAAAGGCACTAGCCGAAAAGGGACATGAGGTCCATTTTATAACCTATAATGAGCCCGTTCGATTGGGTTCCTTTAATAAGAATATTATTTATCATGAGGTCAGAGTAGCCGAATACCCTTTATTCGACTATCCACCCTATGAACTTGTACTTACGAGTAAACTAGTAGATGTTGTTAAGTATGAAAAACTGGACCTATTGCACGTACATTATGCGATACCACATGCTTCAGCTGCCTACAATGCACAGCATATTTTAGAATGTGAGGGTATTAAAATCCCCTATATAACTACCTTGCATGGTACGGATATAACATTGGTAGGAAAAGACCCTTCTTTTGAACCGGTTATTACCTTTGCGATAAATCAGAGTAATGGCGTGACAGCCGTTTCCGAAAGTTTGAAACGAGATACTTTCGAACACTTCCATATAAATCGTGAGATCGAAGTGATCCCTAATTTTGTCAATTTGGATAAAATTGAGCACAAGTGGGAAGAAAAACGCGGTTTAAAGGAAATTTATGCACCGAATGGTGAATTTATTATCAGTCATATTTCCAACTTTAGGAAAGTCAAAAGGATCCCCGACATTTTAAAGATATTTAAAAAAGTAAGGGAACGTATGCCAGCAAAATTATTACTTGTTGGAGATGGACCGGAAAGAGTTCATCTAAGAAATCAGTGTGAAGAACTAGGAATTTGTGCAGATGTAATGATCATGGGAAAATTAAAATCTCCTGATGAGGTGCTTTCTATCTCTGATTTGTTTTTGCTGACTTCTGAAAATGAGAGTTTTGGACTAGCAGCTCTGGAAGCTATGGCCTATCATGTTCCTGTTATTTCTAGTAATACAGGAGGCATTCCTGAAGTAAATAAGCATGGTTTTTCTGGGTTTTTAAGCGATGTAGGAGATGTAGATGATATGGCAGCCAATGCTATACGCCTTTTAAGTGATAAGGAATTGCTAAATAAATTTAAGGCACAAGCAAGAGAGCAAGCAGAGCTTTTCAATATTAATAAAGTGCTACCATTATATATTGACTTCTATAATAAGATTCTAGATAAGGCGAAGGGATAAAAATTACATTCCTTGAATATTTAGACCTTTCCTTCTCAATTGTTAACACTTTGTGGATAATTTGTTAATTAATTCCGCTTTTGCTGATATATATTCTTTTTCTAACATTGAAATTGGCATTAATTTGAGACGAATTTAAAAATTTGTAATTATTAAATCTTTTAATTAAAACCAATATCATTAACTATGTTTAAAAATCTACGTTCGAAACATTTGGTGTTATTACTTTCATCAGTGTTTTTGTCCAGTGTTATGTTTGGGCAAACAAAAATTTTCGGAACCATATATGATTCCGCAACTAAGGAGACCTTATTTGGTGCTTCAGTAATTATTAAAGGAACTACAAGCGGAGCCCAATCAACTTTCGATGGGAGTTTCAACTTCGAAACATCTATTACAGGCGATGTTGTAGTAACTGTTTCTTACATCGGTTATTTACAGCAGACTTTCGATGTGAATCTTTCTAGTGGTGAAAAAGACCTCGGAAAAATTTACTTAGAATCTGATGCAGTTGGGATGGAAGAGCTAAATGTTATCGCCAATGTTGCAATTGATAGAAAAACGCCGGTTGCGGCTTCTTCTATTCCTGCTGAATATATCGAAAGAGAAGGTGGTAGTTTAGAAGTTCCTGAATTATTGAATACTACTCCGGGTGTATATGCTACTAAACAAGGTGGTGGATTTGGAGATTCAAGAATTAATATTCGTGGTTTCGACCAACGAAATATTGCTATTATGGTAAACGGTATTCCTGTTAATGACATGGAAAACGGTTGGGTTTACTGGAGTAACTGGGCAGGATTAGGTGATGCCTTAAGAACAATGCAGGTACAACGTGGTTTAGGAGCATCTAAATTAGCGATCAACTCTGTGGGTGGTACTATTAATATGGTAACACGAACAACAGATGTAGAAGCTGGAGGTTCAGTAGCAGCATCTATGACAGATTATGGTAATAAAAAACTCCTTGTTTCTTTATCAACAGGTAAAACAGCAAATGGATGGGCAATGTCTTTTGTTGGATCAAGAACAGAAGGATCTGGTTATGTTGATCAAACATGGGTTGATGCATGGTCTTATTACTTAGCAGTATCCAAAGAATGGAAGAACAACCTATTAACATTTACTGTTATCGGAGCACCACAAAAACATGGTCAACGTACTTATACTGTTAGTGAAAATACAGTTGAAGAATATGGTTATTTATACAATCAACACTGGGGAGATTATGAAGGTAGCGTGTTAATGGAAAGAGAAAATTTCTATCACAAACCACAAATCGCTTTGAATGATTACTGGACTATTTCTGACCGTACTCATTTAGCAACTTCTGTTTATGCCAGTTTTGGTAAAGGTGGAGGAACCGGTACACTTGATAACAGAGATTTACTTCCTCGTGAAAGAATGTCAAGAGATACCAGAGGACAGATCGACTGGAATGAATGGGCTGATGTAAACACTACGCATTCTGATACTGCGACCTTAGATAATGGTCAGTACACTACAGGCGGAAATCTTTACAATGCTGATGGTTCACTCGAAGAAGAAGGTGGCTACCAAACATCTAAAAATATCTTGAGAAATTCTGTAAACAACCATCGTTGGTTCGGTTTACTTTCTACTTTAACTCAAGATCTTAGTGAAACGCTTAAATTAATGGTAGGTGTTGATGCAAGAACGTATACCGGAGAACATTATCGTGAAGTTCGTAATCTATTAGGTGGAGATATCTATATTGAAAGTATGGGTAATGCAGTTGATGGAGTAGGAGGAAGAAGTCAAATTCGTAGTGTAGGGGATAAAATTGCCTATGATAATGATGGTAAAGTTTCTTACGGTGGATTATTTGGTCAACTTGAATATTCTCAAGATAAATTGTCTGCTTTTGTTGCCGTTACACTTTCTAATACTTGGTATGGTAAAGTTGACAGATATAATTATATAAACGAAGCTGATCAAGTAGCTGAAACGCAAACTGCATTTGGTTATAATGCGAAAGCAGGAGCTAACTATAATATCAACGAGAACCACAACATATTTGTAAATGCTGGTTTTTATTCTCGTGCACCATATTGGGATTTTGTATTCACAAATAGAAATTCAAACTCTCTAATTCCGGTAAATGAAATCAAGAATGAAGGAATTACTGCTTTTGAGGTAGGTTACGGCTTAAGAAATTCTTGGATCGCTTTAAATTTGGGCGCATATTATACTTTATGGTCTGACAAATCATACACAGATGGTTTTACAGATGGTAATGGTGACGACTTTACTGCACCAGTATTAGGTCTTAAAGCAACTCACTCAGGAGTTGAACTAGATTTTGAGATCAAAGCAAACAAATGGCTAAGCGTTCTTGGTGTTGCATCTTTAGGTGACTGGAAATGGACCAATGATGTAAGTGCTGAGATCTTTGATGATTTTGGTAACCCAGTTGATACTGTTGACATATTTGCAAGTGGAGTACAAATTGCTGATCAGCCACAAACACAGTTAATTGGTGGATTGAAATTTCAAATACTTCCAACTTTATTTGTTAATGCAAATTACCGTTACAATGCAAGATTGTATAATGGTTATGATGTAACGCAGTTAAGTCAAGATTTCGAAATTGAAGAATTACCTTCTTATGGTATGTTAGATCTTCATGCCGGTTTAGATTTTGATATCGCTGGTTTAAATGCTTATGGTGGTGTGAATGTATTTAATGTATTGGATACTGTAACACAGACTGAAGGTGATCGTTTTGGATACCGTTATTCGTTCGGTAGAACATTCAACTTTACACTTCGTGTATCCTTCTAATTAATTTTAAATAGAAATAATACCCCGGCGTTTATCGTCGGGGTTTTTTTATTCGCATTTTTTACCTTTGTCTTCGATGGAAAAACATGATCAATTTAAAAAAGCAGAGAGTCAGTTCGAAAGTGGTGACTTTCTTGGTAGTATTCAATTGTATACACTTGCTATTGAATTAGACCCTCAGAATGCACAATATATTTCACAGCGAGGTGTGGCGTTTTTTCGAATTGGTAAAAATGAAGAAGCGCTCTATGACCTAGATCAAGCTATGAAGTTAGAGCCCAATAACCCTTATCGATATTCTTCCCGTGCTTTTATATTGTCAAACCTTAATCGAATCGACGATGCGATAAAAGATTATGAAAAAGCCATTGAATTGGATCCTGAAGATGCAATCGCTTACAATAACTTAGGCCTGCTACATGAAAAAAAAGGTTTTGACCGGATAGCAAAGACGCATTTCGAAAAAGCTGATGAATTAGTCGGAGAAGAAGAAAAGCATATTGAAAAAGGACCGGTCGATCATCACCGTCCGCTGATCAAAGAAAATAAATACAAGAACATTTCCTACTGGAAATTCGTGACGATGGTTTTTACTGATTCTAAAGTAAGAAAGGAGTTTTTTCAGTTTATTAAAAATGGGTTGAAGTGATTAAAAAAAGGTTTAACCACTATGAAACCCACTTATCCGCTGGAGCGTAGCGTAGGAGGAAAACCCAATCCGGATAGCTTTCGGGACTAAATCCTAAATGTTCAAATATTAAATTATTAAAAAGGAACATTTGAAATGCCCTATTTTGTGCTTTATTTTTTTGTATTTGAAATTTGTTTTGAGTTTAGAATTTAGGGTTTTGGGCTTCTTTTATTTATTCTTTGTGAACTCCGAGCCTACTTAGTGTATTCTAAGACTATTCCAAATATTATTGAGCTAAAACTATATATGGAGTTTGCCTTTTAATAGTAGCAAAA
>JAUVAY010000187.1 GCA_030591505.1 Flavobacteriales bacterium
ACGCCGCTTCAACATGTGCTGGTTTAGCTACTTCTGTTATAACGGGCAAACCTGATTCTTTCCCAGCATCAACAAGCCATTGTAAGCCTTCTGCTCCTACACCTTCAAAACTATTGGGTCGTGTTCTGGGTTTCCAAATACCTGCCCGTAAAACCGATACTTTAGTATTCTGAGCCAATGCTTTTGCAACAGCTAACAGTTGCTCTGGGCTTTCAGCACTACACGGTCCGGAAATAATAAAAGGACGTTTTCCTTTTAGAATATCTCGATTAAATATACTGGGGTCCATTCCTTCTGTCATCTTATGATATGCAAAATTAGTATTCAATCTTAATAATCATGCCTATTTAATAGATTACTGTCTCTAAAACAGATTGAATGATACTTAAAAGGAGACTAAAAACAATGGCCCATCCAAATGACTTTATATTAAACCCGGTGACTAATCTACTTACCCACCAAATAATCAGGCCATTTATAATAAAAAGAAATAGGCCAAAAGTAATTATGGTAAAAGGAATGGTCAGAAATACTAACAAGGGCTTTAGAAGAACATTAAAGATCGTAAGAACAATTGCAACCGGTATTGCTGTAACAAATCCATTGATATCCGCTCCAGGTAAAAGTCGGGCTGTTATCCAAATGGCAATCGACATGACTATTAATAAAATGATATACTCCATAATTAATTATTTTTCTTTTCCAGCTACTACAATTACGAACTCGCCTTTTTCTACTAGTTCTTTACTTTCAATTTGCTGTTTCAATTCAAGCAAACTTCCTCGATTTGCAGTTTCATAAATTTTACTGATCTCTCGTACTACCGCTGCTTTTCTATCTTCTCCAAATACTTCAATAAACTGATCTATTGATTTTCTCACACGGTAAGGTGATTCGTAAAAAACAATTGTTCTGCTCTCTTCAACAAGTGCTTCTAATCTCTTTTTCCTTCCTTTTTTATGGGGTAAGAAGCCTTCAAAGATAAAACGATCAGAAGGAAGGCCTGAGATCGCTAAGGCCGGAACAAAAGCTGTTGCTCCTGGCAAGCACTCTACGTCTACTCCTTTTTCAATGCACGTTCTCACCAATAAAAACCCAGGATCGGAAATGGAGGGTGTTCCTGCATCACTTATCAGGGCAATTGATTCACCATTAGCAATCCTGTCTGCATATTGCTCTGCAGTTTTATGCTCATTATGCATATGATGAGCTTGCAAGTGTGTAGAAATATCGTAATGCTTAAATAACTTACTGGAAGTCCGCGTGTCTTCAGCTAAAACAAGATCAACTTCTTTTAAGGTTTCAATTGCTCTTATTGTGATGTCACCAAGGTTTCCGATAGGAGTAGGAACAAGGATGAGTTTTGCCATAGAATAAAAGTATTTAAATTTTCCCTTCTACCTCCAAATTCCTCACTATTTTGTAATTTTGATTTCCCCAAAAATATAAGAAATTCCTTATGAGTGATAGATTAAATAATTTACGTGATGTACATGGGTCACCATCAGAAAGATCACGCGATAAAGTTTGTAGTTACCTAAGAGATGAAGTGCAGGACTTTATAAAACAATCTCCCTTTGCTGTGCTTTCTAGCTGTGATGGTGATGGAAATTGTGATGCGTCTCCTCGAGGAGGTCTTCCCGGTTTTATAAAAATTATCGATGATATGACCTTATTTATTCCTGATATTAAAGGAAATCGACTTTTTCAAAGTTTTGGGAATTTCGAAAGTAATCCTAAAGCCGGTATTCTTTTCTTAATTCCTGGTATCGATCGTACGATGAGAGTAAATGGAAGGGTCAGCATTGTAGAAAAAAAGGATATTGAATCAAAAAAATTAGAGGCTTATTATAAAGATGATAACACAGAATTGATCCAGGGATTCTTTTTACATGTTGATGAGTCATATCACCAATGCTCTCGACCTTTGCAATTTTCTGATCTTTGGAATACGGAAACAATAAAAAATAATCAAAGCTAAAAAGCTGCTTTAATGAAAACGGACCTCAACGAAATTAGGGATACCCTTCAGGCTATTTTTTTAAATCAAGTACCTCCTCTTAAATTAAGAAAGAAGAGCGATGAGAATTATGAACTCGCCGGTACAAAGGAAGTAATGCAAGGAAAACAAAAAGTCGACGGTATATATTTTGCAAGTTTAGTCCCTAAGCCAAAAGATATCCGATGCTACTTTTTCCCTATATATACTCATGTTGATGAGTACAAATCACTTTCCGATGAGTTGAAGAAGTGCTTAAAAGGAAAAAGTTGTTTTCATATTAAAAAACTAAGTCCTTCGATGGAAGAAGAAATACAGCAAATGATGCAAAAAGGAATCGACTTATACAGAAAAGACGGTCTTATCTAAGACTTAATTTCAAGTTTTCTATTTTATAGTATCTTGCTAACTTCAGTTTTCATTTTCCATTATTTAAGCAAGCCCTACATGAAATATTTTCTATCCATAATAGCTACCCTACTATTTCTATTTACCAGTTCAATTAATTTTGCACAGGATAGCTTAAAAACGCCTAGTGAGTTTTTAGGCTATACATTAGGTACTCGATTTACTCCAAACCATAGAATTATAGATTATTTTAATTATGTGAGTGATTACAGTAATAATATAGAAAGCAAACAGTATGGTGAAAGCTATGAACACCGCCCTTTGATGCTTAGTTATATCACTTCAGATGAAAACTATCAAAAACTGGAATCGTTAAGAAAAGGAAACCTTGCCCTTGTTGGAATGGATGATGAAACTACTATTGAACACGCCATACCCATCGTTTGGCTGAGTTATAATGTTCATGGGAATGAATCATCCAGTTCGGAAGCAGCTATGGCAACTTTATATGCATTAGCTGATAAGGGAAATGAAAAAACGCAGGAATGGTTAAAGAATACTATCGTTATCATCGATCCTTGTGTGAATCCTGATGGGCGTGACCGCTATGTAAATTGGTACAACCAATATGGAAACAAAAATTACAATCCAGATCCAAATTCGATGGAGCACATAGAACCATGGCCGGGAGGTAGAGAAAATCATTATATGTTTGATTTGAATCGAGATTGGGCTTGGCAAACTCAGGTCGAATCTACTGAACGGATAAAAGAATACCATAAATGGATGCCCCATGTACATGTTGACTTTCATGAACAATATTATGACAACCCCTATTATTTTGCTCCAGCTGCAGAACCTTATCATGATGTGATCACTGACTGGCAGCGTGAGTTTCAGACCATTATAGGAAAGAATAATGCAAAGCACTTTGACGATAGTGGCTGGTTATACTTTACAAAAGAATTCTTCGACCTTCTTTATCCTAGTTATGGTGATTCCTACCCTACTTATAATGGGGCAATCGGAATGACTTACGAACAAGCTGGGCATGGAAGTGCAGGTCTTGGAATTATCACTCACGAAGAAGACACATTAACACTTGTCGATCGTATTGAGCATCATACCACAACAAGTTTATCGACTATTGAAGCTACTTCACAAAACGCAGATAGAGTAATCACCGAATTCAAAAAATATTTTGAGGATTCTCGGAACAATCCTGCAGGAACCTACAAGACCTATATCGTAAAGGCTGAGAATGGAAGTGATAAACTGAGTAAACTGACCTCTTTTCTCGATAAGCAAAAAATTATTTATGGGAGTTCCTCTAAGGGAAAATCGCTTAAAGCATTCAATTATCAGAATAATAAGGTTGAAGAAGTGAAAGTTGAAAGTGAAGATCTTGTTATCAACGCTTATCAAGCTAAATCGAGGCTTTTAAAAGCACTTTTTGAGCCCGAAACAGAACTTGCAGATTCATTAACTTACGACATAACAGCATGGTCACTTCCTTATAGTTGGGGTTTAAAGGCCTATGCTAGTTCATCAAGATTAGAAATCAATGAAGAATTCAAAACAGTTACAATAAGTCAAGATAGCATTTCAGAAATCCCTTATGCTTTTGTGAGCAAATGGACTTCTTTGGAAGATGTAGAAGGAATTGCTGCTTTACTTCAAAAAAAGGTCAAAGTTCGTTTCGCTACAGAAGCTTTTGAGATCGATGGTGAAAATTATGCAGCAGGTTCAATGATCATTACTGCTAGAGGAAATGAAAAATTAGGAAAGAAATTTCTTACGAGTATTCAAGAGGTATCTAAACAATACAATAGAGAATTCAAAGCGGTATCATCAGGTTTTGTAAGCAAGGGAAAAGATTTTGGATCTC
>JAUVAY010000052.1 GCA_030591505.1 Flavobacteriales bacterium
CTTATTCCGACCAAACAACAAGTATCTACTCGGTATTATCTAGTGGTAAGGCCACGAAAACAAATGACGTTAGAACACGTCTCTTGATGTCAAAATCTCTGTTCAGCGATGTTGTGCAACAAGCACTGAAGCTATGGCGTAAGCGTTGTGATACTAATCTAACTTTCTTTTATTCAATCATTCACTCCTCTCAATTCTTTTTATTCCTCCCCTTCCTCCAATTATGATTCAACGCATAAAATAGGGGCACCCCTTGCTTTACCTTTGTCCCATAATTAAATAACGAAGTTGGATTGAGGAATAAAACCAGTATTAATTAAAAGCTGAAGAGCATTGCACTTAAAAATAGTATGGAGATGGTAATCAATGTAAAAGAAGTTTTTAGTACAGCATTAGAAGCAGAAAACTGGGTTAATAAAACATTTAAAACCTCAATAGAACGTGAAAATGCTATGAAAACTATAATAGAAAATAAGAAAGCACTGGGAATCTTTTGTTATGGATAAATAGTGCAGCGCAACATACAGTTAAAAAACCCTACTATTCATTAGTGAGGTTTTTTTTATGGTTTATTCCTAACAGTAACAACAATTAGAAGTCTTATAATTAGGAAGTATATTATTTTATTGAAACATTTATACTCAAATAAGAAACACGAATTATAAAACCTACAAAAATGAAAAGAGATCCAGATTACGGTCCGTTAGCAGTATTAATAGGCACTTGGGAAGGTGATAAGGGAATGGACATTGCCCCTGAAGAGGATGGTTCGAATGAAGAGAACCCTTATTACGAAACGATAACCTTTAGTGAAGGGGGTAACCTGACCAATGCAAAGGTTCAAACCTTAAATGTAGTAAGCTATCATCAGGTGGTTACACGAAAATCAACCGACGAAGTATTTCATGATGAAGTAGGGTACTGGCTGTGGGATGCGGATAGAAAAACAATCATCCGTTCATTTACTATCCCTAGAGCAGTAGCTGTTGTTGCGGGTGGTATTTATGACGAATCAAAGGAAGTGGATGGAGAGGTAACACTGGCTGTTGCTGCAGAAATGGGGAGTGATTCTTGGGATATTGCGCAGGCTCCTTATATGAAGGAAATGGCTAAAACAACTTCCTTCGAAAGTAAGTTTGTGATCAAAGGAGATACAATGCACTTTTATGAAAAATCAATGCTGGAGATCTATGGAAAAACCTTTGAGCATACGGATGAAAATGAGCTTAGGAAAGTGAAGTAAGCATTATGCTAGCTTTACCGCGGAATACGCAGAATAGTTTGCGTTTATCTGCGCATTCTGCGGTAGAAAAAATCGAGATTGGTTTTTAAAATTCGATGAACTAAATGAAATACTTCTTAAACATTGGCTATGATGGTAGCAATTATAGTGGTTGGCAGTGGCAACCCAATGTGCCGTCCATTCAGGAGGAAATAGAAAAGGCGCTCAAATCTATTTTTAAGGAAAAAGTCACTGCAAATGGCTGTGGTCGTACCGATGCAGGAGTACATGCAAGTCAGTATATCCTGCATATTGAATTAAAAAACCCGCCTGATTTTGATTTAAAATTTCGCCTGAATAAAAACTTGCCCGATGATATAGCTGTATATGATGTTTTAGAAATGGCTGATGACAGTCATGCCAGATATGATGCGACTTCTAGAAGCTATGATTATTTTATTCACACCTATGAAGATTCCGTTTTACATAAGTATTCTTCTTTTTATGAATTGAAGGACTTGGATATAGAAGCAATGAAAAAGGGGGTTGATCTACTAACAAAATACAATGACTTCCATTCAATTTGCAAACAACCACTGATGCATAATCATACGCTTTGTAAGATCACAAATGCACAGTTATATGTAAGTTCAGATAAGCAGCGATTAAGATTTGCCATTACAGCTGATCGTTTTCTGAGAGGAATGATCCGGCTGATCATCTACTTTTTATTAAAAATAGGTACGAGAGAATTGTCCATTGAAGAGTTTGAACATTTACTGAGCAATAAAGTGGATCTAAATAATAAGATACCCGCTTTTCCGAATGGTTTGTATTTATCTAAGGTGGAGTACCCTTATTTGAAAATTGAATCACCAACAAATATCTGTAGCCTGCTAAAGATGGGCTTAGGTGATTGAATATCAACTCAAGTTTTACCACAGATTTATACAGATTAAAAAGAGCTATTGGTCTGTGCAAATCTGTGCAATCCGTGGTGAATTAAATCAAAACATCCCTAATCAAACTAGGCTCGAGACTAGTCACTTTTACCTCAAAATCAAACCATTCCTGGAGTTCAATATCAAAACCCACTCCATTCAAATAGTTATGTAACGCCAGGTTTAAACCCGCTGTATATTTCACATGATCACATCCTTCAGGGTCCTCATGCCATAGGTCATTGTGTGCAAAGCCATCAAACTTCGGACCGGTGATCTTAATCCCAAAACTAGCTGGGTTTATTCCGATTGGACTATGGGCAGTTGCTGTAAACTGATGCCAAAATGCTGACTGAATACACTTGTTTTCAAAAAGCTGTCGAACCACCTCTAAAGAGTCTATGGTTTCTTGGTCAGTCTGAGTTGGGAAACCATACATCAGGTAGGCATGGACCATAATGTTGTTCTGTGCAAAAGACTGAGTTACCTGTGCTACTTGAGCAATGTCAACTCCCTTTTTCATTTTGGCTAACAAACGGTCTGATGCAACCTCTAAGCCTCCTGTTACAGCAATGCAACCTGACTGCGCGAGTAATTTACATAGAGCGGGAGTGAAGGTCTTTTCAAAACGAATATTGGTCCACCAAGTGATATTTAGCTTCCTTCTGATTAGTTCTTCGGCTAAAGCTTTTAAGACTTTTGGTGGAGCAGCTTCATCTACGAAATGAAAGCCTCTTGTATCTGTTTCTGCAATGAGTTCTTCAATCTTATTTGCTAAATCTATTCCTGTTGTGACTTGGTAATTCCCAATATAATCTAAACTCACATCACAAAACGAACATTGCTTCCAATAACATCCATGAGAAATAGTCATTTTATTCCACCTTCCATCTGTCCATAATCGATGCATGGGATTAATAACATCCAAAAACGATAAGTAGGAGTGAAGCTTTAACCCATTGTAGCTAGGAGTCGGTAAATCAGCATGATGAAATAAAGTATTTGGGAGATGATTTTGAAATTCAACTCTTCCTTTGTCAAGAATAAAAGTTCTTTCTAATGTGCTTAGATCTGCTTCACCAGATAAATGATTTATGATCTTTAATAATGGACCTTCACCATCATCTAGTGTGATGAAATCTACATATTTAAAGATCCTTGGATCGCTTATCCCTCTCAATTCAGTATTGCAGTAACCTCCACCAAATACCACTTTGATCTTTGGATAATTCAACTTTATAAACTGAGCACAGCGTAAAGCTGAAAATAGATTACCTGGAAAAGGAATTGTAAAGCCGATAAGGTCAGGCTGATAATCATTCAGTTGAATTGCCAATAAATTGATCAATTGATCCTCAATGATATTTGTTTCATAATTCAAATACTCATCAATCTCATCAAAACTGCTTGCTGAGCTGGCTATCTGTTCTGCATAGCGTGTAAATGCAAAGAACTCATCTACGTTTGCTGTAATGAAATCACCCAACTCTTCTATAAAAAGTGTAGCTAAATGCTTAGCCTGATCAATCCTATTGAGTTCTGAATAGCTTTTAGATAACTTATTAGAACGATGCGATTTTGGTAAAAAACCTTTCGCTAGAAGCTGACTAGCCGTAGCTTCATTTTGATCTCTTAGGTAAGCGATTGCAAAATCAACCTTTTCAATATAATGAAGTCGCTGTTCCCAAACTCTGCTGTATTCAATCCTTTCATATATTTCGGTCTCCTTAAAAACCAAGGTGATAACATCTTTAGTAAAAACCTTATTGAATAATTCTATACTCAAGTCACATTGATGATTGAACAGACCTTGCGAGTTTAAAAACCCAGTAAGGTATGCCGTTGCCGGGTACGGAGTATTGAGTTGGGTAAAGGGTGGAGTTATTAAAAGTGTTTTTATCGGCACATAACAAAGGTAGGGTTTAATTGAGTTATGTTCTAAAACTTATGTTTTCTAATTATTTAAAACAAACATTCGATAAAAGTTAAAAATAGATCCTGATGTTCAAATTATAAACATTTGAGGAATGTGATATAAGTAGGTTTGTTGAAGTATTTTTCAACTTGATTTTTAAAAATATGATTTATGTTTTGTGTTTAGTTATTATTCAAATTAAAAGATATATTTGGACTTAACAGTTTAATATTCTAATACTTTTTCCCTTTTGTTTTTACTGATAATCCTCAAAGAAAACCTAAGATCAGATTGCAATATTCATCTATTATGAACAAGGTAAAATTTATTTCAGCTTTAGTGTTATTGCTTGGTTTTCAACTAAGCTGTTATGCGCAGAAAGTCCCAAAAAATATTAGTACGCAAGAAGTTGAACAATATAAACTTGATAACATTGATGAAGATGTACTCGTTTATAAAGCGACAACTAGTTTTAAATTTTCGTTTGATGAAAGGACAGAGAAAATTTTAGTGGAAGAACAAAACGATGAAAGCTTTGTAAATTTAAGTGACGAAGAATTGGAAATTGGTGGCTATAACCATTATAGCAACTTCAGTTCTATTGGAGAGGTAAAAGGATCAAAAGCTGTTTCAGAAAGTGGTAAAATGAAAGTGAATGGGATATTTCATCATGATATGTACTATTATGTCTATTCGTATTATCATCCTGTAGGAAATAAAATCCAGAGTATTAGTTATACAAAAGAGCATTATGATGCACGTTATTTAACATCAACATATTTTCAAATGCATTACCCTATTAAAGAGAAGGTTATTCGCTTTGAAATTCCTGATAATATTGACATTGAATTAGTCGAGAAAAATTTTGAAAATCACGAAATCAATAAGACTGTTAAAAAGGAAGGAGAAATTATAAATATTACTTATACCTTAAAGAACATAGATGCTTTTCCAGAATATAGTAATGCACCTGGACGGTCATTTTCTTATCCGCATATCATCATATTAAGCAAAGAAGTGAAGAATGATGATGGGAGTAGCCGCATAATTGTAATGCGAGATACACAAGATCAATATAATTGGTACAAGTCGCTCGTGAAAACAGCTAATAATGATAATAATAGCCTTGAAGAAAAAGTAAAGCAGTTGACAGAGAATAAAGAAGGGAAAGTACAAAAGATGCAAGCGCTATTTGATTGGGTACAAGACAATATCAATTACATCGCCTATGAAGATGGAATTTCAGGTTTTCAACCGGAAAATTGTCAGGATGTATTATACAATCGCTATGGTGATTGTAAAGGCATGGCAAACTTGTTAACTGAAATGCTAAAAATGGTAGATATTGATGCGAGAATGACATGGATAGGAACAAGCTCAATTGCTTACGATTACTCCATTCCAAGTTTAGCAGTGGATAATCATGCTATTTGTACAGCAATTATCGATGAGGAATTCTATTTTCTAGATGCTACAGAAAAATTTATTGGTGTGAATGAGTATGCTGAACGAATACAAGGGAGGCCAGCACTTATCGAAGATGGTGAAAACTATATTATTAAGGAGGTTCCAGTACATAGTTATGAAGCAAACTTGAACAAATCATACATGGATTTTAATATTGATGATGATAAGATAGTAGGTAGTATTAACACAGAGTACAATGGAGAAAGCAATAGAAGACTAATGTATGCCTATAACTCTATTTATAACGAGTATAAAGACAAGGCTGTGAATCATCTTATTATTTCTGGTGATAACAATATTCATGTTGAGACACTAATTGCGGAGAATTTTGAGGAAAAAGGGGAGACGATCAAACTTAATAGCCAAGTTAATATTGAAAATAAAGTCAGTCAATTTGGTGATAGACTCTATGTTGACTGGGACCTATATAAAGAGTTTGGTGAGTTTAAAATAGACAGTTCAAGAACGGAAGATTATGTTTTGCGCAGAAAGGTATTTACGATTAATGAAGTGCATTACAAAACGCCTGAAGGATATAAATTATCTGCCTTACCAGATGATTATAGTATTGAAAATGATGAATTTAGTTTTACGATCAACTTTGACTATTCCAAAGAGAATGAATCACTATTTATCAGAAAGGAAATAATTATCCCTGAAGGAAAAATATCAGTCGAGAATTTTAAAGAATGGAATAATTGTATTGAAATATTAAACAATGATTACTATAAAAATGCCCTCATCTATGAAAAAATATAATTTACTTTTAGTTTTTGCTCTGATCTTTTCTGGAGCTTTACAAGCTCAAAAAAACATGGAAGAGATTGATTTTGATGACTTAAAGAATAAAAAACTAGTATCAGAATTTATCTGGAGTGACTTTAAAAAGTTTCAAGATTATCCTGTTGTTCCTGAGGAGTTTAATGACGAAGTAGCTGTTTATCTTGAAAAAGAATTTTATTATTCTTTTAAAGCGAGAATGAAGAGTGGATCCAATGTATTAAAGATACGAAAGATGTATCGCTGGATCATAAAGATCCAACAGGATCAAGGAATTGAAGAATTTTCAACACTCCGCTTTTATGCCTTTGATGAAAAGAAAGACCAGATAGGTATACGATTAATAAAAGCAAATGGGAGCATTGTAAATATTGATGATAGTCGACTGCTTGATGATGAAGATGAAAACGGAGCATTTAAAAAAGTATCTATTCCAAATCTCGAAACAGGGGATATTATAGATTACTACCGCTATGATAATTATAAGAAAGTCTTCTATAGTCAATTCAGTATTTTCAGTCCTTCTTATGAGGTTTTTGTTAGTGATTTCCCCATCGTTCACCAGTACTTAGAGTTTGATCTGATTAACAATGTGTATATGTTGTTTTCGGAATTTAATGACGCTCCAACTGCTAAGGTTAGCGAGAATGACAAGGGTGTTGATGTGAAGATCGTTTATGAAAATACAATGATCGAAAAGAACGATATAAAAGGGAAATGGATCAATAATTTAAGCGTTTTTCCAGGTATCCGTTATCAGGTTGGAGCTGGAAAAACACCTGATGGCTACCTTAATCAGTATTTATTTAGCAAAGGTAAGTATGTAACATTTAAGCGAAGTAAAAGTATGCTTAATGAGCTCTTACGAGAGGAGAGTGGCTTGTTTGAAGTTGATAAATATGGGAAAAAAAGAAATAAAGCTTATAATAAAAAGATTGCTACTTTCTATGAAGGAAAGAAGGCTCCTAGCAAATTAGAGCGAATTGAATATGTTTATAACACAAGCCGTTTTTACGATTACAATTCGATAAGTTATCTTCAGGGATATTTACTTGATTACCTTCAAGACCAAGGAATAAATTATACCATATTCCATTATATCCCAAAATATTTGGGAGACTATCATAATATTCTCTCACGTCAGGATATAGAAATAGGATTGAAGTTTAACATCGATGAAAAAGAATATTATTACTCAAATAACCGTGTAAATTCTGTGTTGGGAGAGATCCCTCCATATTTTGAAGGTTTAAAAGGCTATGGTGTCGACTTCAAAAATGTGCTTAAGTATAAAAAACGTGATCAACTACCGATAAAAGAAGTGTTTACTCCTGTTAGTACACCAGACAGAAATGCTAAAAACAGCACTTATGAGATCGTTATCGATGGTGAGGATTTAAAGGTAAAGTCAAGCGAAAGCTATGTTGGTCAGCTAAAAAGAAAACGACATTATTATCTACCAACCGACATGTCGATAATTGAAGACTTGAAAAAATATAATGTTAAAGAAAAAGATCTTCTAAAAGAGTACCCTGATTATAAGGAAGACTATGAGAAGTTTATCCATGTTAGCCTTCTTGATACAACAAATGACGATGAGGAAATGGCTGATTATAAGTATTATTTCAAAATGGGTATTATTAATAATTATGATGATGGTGTAAAAGAAGTTAATGCTTTTGATGTTAAGAGCACCGGACGGTACATAGAAAGCCCGAGTCTTACGATTGAAAGTGATTATATTATTGAAGGCTTTGTTAAAAAAATGGGGGCGGATTACTTGATAGATGCAGGAAAACTAATCGGTGGTCAAGTGAATTTAGATGATGACGAAAGAGAACGTGAAGTGGCTATATCTCAGGATTATGTTCGCGAATTTAAGAATGAGATAAGCATTCTAATTCCAGAAGGATATACAGTAGAAGGGATGGAGAAAATGAATGTTTCAGTGGATAACTCAAATGGTAGGTTTATTGCTATCACTAAGGTAGAAGGAAATCAATTACTTATTTCTACTATTAAATCTTATAAGAAATTAGACTCTCCAATTGAAGAATGGGAAGAATACCTGAATTTTTTAGATGCTTCGTATGATTTTACCCAACAGAAACTATTATTGAAAAAAGGATAATTTTTACTGTGAAATATAATTTTTTAAAGCCTGGATAGTTTCCGGGCTTTTGATTTAATTATAGAAGGAGAAAGATCTAGAAATTATCATTCTTGATATTAAAATTTAATGGCTGTATTTTGAGTTCAGTATAGGAGTTAATGCATGGCTTTAATCATTTCTACATAGACATTTCGAAATTCCCCTGTATTAAATTCATCGAACAGTTAATCTGAGTCACAACAATCTTTACAAATTTTTATGCTACAAGAGGTAGGGTAAATAATAATAAAACTCGTCTTAATAGTATTAAGCAGGACAAACACTTTGTATGCTTGATAATATTAACAGTTAAATTAATTATTAATTAAATTCTATTACGATGAAAAAAAATTTACTATTAGTAGCGGCAATTATGTTTGCTTCATTTTTTGCAAATGCTCAGTACACTGTGCTATTGGTTAACGATGCATTAGGTGCAAGCGGATCCGAAGAATACTTAAATATTGCTACAGCGATAACCAACTCTGGTTATGAATATGAGACTCTTAATATTGATACAAATGAAGGTCCTAGTTTTGATGTTTTGAGTGCTTATGATATGGTGATATGGACAACAGCTAATAATGGAGTTGCTCTTAATTTATGGGATACCACTGCTTATGTTCAGTATAACGAAGCTATCAGAGATTATATTGATTCTGATGGTGTTCTTTGGGTTGATGGTTTAGATTATATGTATGATATCTATGGCTCAGCTTCGGATACTTTTGAAGAAGGTGATTTTGTTTATGATGTTATGGGGATTTCTATTTATTCTGCTCAATCTCATGCTGATGATTCGCTAGGTAGTTATGATGGTTTAGAAATTGCCTATCCAACAGCTAATGCTACTTTCCTTACCATGGAATCTATTCAATGGAAATGGTCTTCTGTTTGGTATGCTGATGCTTTTGAAAAAACAGATGATGCGAATGCTTTATTCGAAATGGGACCTGAAGGCTATGATTTTGCAGGTAGACTTAGCGGTTTGTATAAAGAAAATGTTATTTCTACTTCTTTAAGAATTGGATCTTTAGGAAATGGTAGTGAACTTGTACAAGCGAGTATCGATCAACTTGTTTTGGAAATGATAGATGCTGCTGTTGATGGAGTATTTGACCCTGAAGTAACTATTGGAATAAACACTCCTGCTTTTTCTGAAAATGATATTAATGCATATCCAAACCCAGCTTCTGATAATATTACAATTACCTTCCCTTCATCTAATGATGGTAGTCTTAGTATTTATGACATGACTGGAAAAGTTATATTCACTACTAATATTGAAGCAAATACTACTTCGTATAACATGAATTTATCTGAGTTTAAAACAGGTATATACTTCTATGAATTAACGATCGACAATACAACTGTAAGTCGTAAATTGTCTGTAATTAAATAAGTAATTTAAAATGTTGGTATCGATGTCTATCGATACCAACATTTATTCATGTAAGGTCAATAATTAATCCTCCTTAACAGGTTTAAATACAATAAAGGCTTAAAAAAGTTTATAAAATGAATCAAAAAGAATGGAATTTGATTGCTAAGCACCTTGCCAAAGAAACAAACGAATTGGAGGAGGAGGAGTTTTTAAAATTGATAGAGACTGATATCAGTTTTAAAAAGGTATATAATGATTCTAACCTACTATGGGAAGAGTTACAAGTTGATCGTTCGGAATTTGATCGTAAGCGAATTATGGATTTACGTGACCGCAAAATCAAATTAGAAAGTAAGAAACAAAGAAGTAAAGTAATAAGGATGATTACAAGTTATGCTGCAATTTTTATTGGAGTAATAATTGGATCATTTTTAGTTTATAATGACCTGAATAGTACTATTACTTATTCCGAAAGTGGAGTTATTGATCTACCGGATGGTTCAAAAATTACATTGAATAAAAATGCCTCAATCAGGTATAATAATTCAAATATCAAGAGTTTTAATCGAGAAGTGGAAATCCTGAATGGAATTGCATTTTTTGAAATTGAAAAGCAAAAAGGAGAAAACTTTATTGTTATAACAGATAACTACAACATTGAAGTAATAGGCACAAAATTCAATGTGTCAAATTCTTCTAAAGAGACGGTAGTAGTTCTCGATGAAGGTAAAGTGCTATTAAGTAACTACAGTAGGGGTGGAGTAAATGACATGGAGCTTGTACCGGGTGATAAAGTTGTTTTTGGAGTTGATTTTAATGAACCTCAAAAAGATAAAGTAAACACGGAAGTTTCAAAGTATTGGATGAAGTCCAAAATTCATTTCGATGATTATTCATTACAAGATCTGAAAGATATTTTTATGGATTATTATGGTAAAACACTTGTAATAAATAATAGTGATTTACATATCAATAAAATTGGAGGTTCTGCGCCAAGCGATGATATCGAAATAATAATGAAAGGTTTATCGATAGTACTTAAACAGGACTTGGTCATTAAAAATGATAGTATTATTATTAATTAGTATGCATATAGTATTTATAATACCTATAGAAATAGTAGGTTGTTAAACTCTTAAGTAATGAACAAATTTTTATTTTTAATAGTGTTGATTCCTTTGACAATAGTAAATTTTGCTCAAGGTAAAACAACATCAATTGAATTGAACTCTTTCTCTATAGAATCTGTGTTGGATGATTTGGAAGCGAAATTTGATGTTTCAGTTAGCTATGAGTCCGAAATTGAGATTTCTATAAGTATAGAAAAAGCCAATGAAATTATATCCTCAATGAGTATTGATAAAGCATTATCAAAATTATCGGATGATTACGATCTAGAGTATCAGAAAATTCGAAGTGATTATTATGTGCTTGTTATTGCAGAGTCTAATAGTCAAGGATCATCACAAATTTTTATTCCAGTACCAGAAGAAAAGACAATAACAGGTAATGTAACTGATGATGTAGGATCACCTCTTCCGGGAGCAACTATTTATTTAAAGGGCAATAACTCCTTTAATACCGTTACTGACTTAGATGGAGATTTTTCTATTGATGTTCCTTTAGATGCAAAGGAGCTTGTTTTTTCCTATGTTGGATTTAATGAGAGAATCATTGAAATTGGTCAACAAGAAGTAATCAATGTGCAAATGGAAACCAATGCGACGGAACTTGAAGCAGTCGTAATTTCTGGTGTTGCAGGTAAAACATCTTCAAAAAAATTAACTGTTACTGTAGCTCATGTTGATGAGGAAACGTTGAAAATGATTCCTGCCAGCTCAGCTTCTAGTGCACTTCAAGGGAAAGTTCCAGGGGTATCGATAAAGCAAGTGAGCGGCCAACCAGGTTCAGGTTCTACAATTCAATTACGTGGTGCTACCTCACTTTTAGGGAATAATTCCCCTCTCATTATCGTAGATGGAATTATGGTTCAAACTTCCTTAGCCGATATGAACTCGGATGATATTGATAATATAGAAGTTGTAAAAGGTGCAGCTGCATCTTCTTTATATGGCTCAAGAGCAGCGGGTGGTGTAATTGTTATTACAACGAAACGTGGAGCTAGTAAAGGTGATGGTTCTTTTGAAATTGTATTTAGAAATGAATTTGGAACTTCCGGTTTAGCAAAGACCATTGAGCAAGCAACCCACCATTCATATCAATTGGACTCAAACTATCAAGACTATAACTATACTCGTTATGCTGGCGTTGAATATGATGATGCTGGTCATGTCATAAGTGGAAGTCGTTCACTTACCGATTCTGCATACGGTGACCAACCTTATGGAAGGCTATATGATCATCAAGATAGGTTCTATAAAAATGGAAATTTCTACACTAATTTTATAAGTCTTGCCACTAAAGTGAATACAACAGATCTTTATTTTTCATTTGAGAATCATAAGAATGAGGGGATCGTTTATGAAACTGATGGCTATAACAGACGAAACTTTAGGTTTAATTCTGATACAAAAATTGGTAAGAAAGTAAAATTTTCTACTTCAAATTCATACCTTACTTCAAACTCAGACAAACCTGGTTCTAATACTAGCTTCAACGACTTGCTATTTGTTAACCCAGATGTGGATCTAGAAGAGACAGATGAAGAAGGGATTTTATTAGTTGCTCCAGATGCATGGAGTATAAACGAAAATCCACTATATCCATTAGCCTACCGTGATCGTGAAGAACTTAAAGCCACATTCATGACCGGCTTGAATCTAGTAGTGTATATTACAGATTGGTTAAATTGGGATAACAGATATAGTTATGAGCACTTCAGTAAAACCTACGAAACATATACTCCAAAAGGTTATGAATATGGAGGAGGAGCGACCATTGGAGGGAGTCTTTATAACAGTCAATATATTGCCAAAAACCAGACCTTTCAATCGACTTTAAATTTTAATAAAATGATTAACAACTTTTCAATGAAAGGAAAGTTGAGCTACAGGTATGAGGATAATGATTGGGAAAGTTTTAGTGTCACCGGTCGCGATTTTATCGTACCCGGAATACCGCAATTAGATAATACGGATCCTTCACTAGCTTCTTTATCTTCTTATGAAGGCGCAATTCGTGCAATCGATTTTTTTGGAATCCTTGATGTTGATTATAAAGGAAAATATTTATTTTCCGGACTGCTACGTAGAGATGGATCATCATTATTCGGAGAAAACGAAAGATGGGCAAACTACTACCGTTTAGCAGGTGCATACAGAATCACAGAAGATTTTACAATACCGGGCTTCCAAGAATTGAAAATTCGTGCTGCTGTAGGTACTTCAGGTCTTAGACCAGGTTTTGCATGGCAATATGAAACTTTTTACCTTGATGATGGCCAGATATATAGAGATCAGCTAGGTAATAAAAATTTAAAACCGGCCGAAGCGCGTGAAGTTGAAGTCGCATTAGATGCATACTTTCTTAATCGATTTAATTTTACTTTTAGTTATTCAAATACTAAAACTTTAGGAGCATTTTCAAAAATACCACTTGCTTCACATCTTGGTTTCCCTTATCAATGGAGAAACGTTGGAGATATAAATTCAAATGTGATTGAGATATCATTAGGTTTTGACGCTATTAAAAAGGAAAATAGCAAACTTCATTTTCAGGTGAATTTTGATAAGATCACGCAAGAACTAACGCGTTTAAGTATTCCGTCTTATTATACAGGACCTCGAAGTGCTTATTATATGGAAGAAGGTGAACCTTTCGGAATTATTTATGGCTACAGATGGTTGACGAGCCTTGATGAAATGGCTCAGCAATTGCCGGATGATAGATCTATTTCTGATTATACTGTCAATAGTGATGGTTACGTGATAGAAAACGGTACAGAAGGTTCTACAGTTGAAAAAGCAATTGTTTATGATGAAGACAATGATGGAACACCGGACAAGGTTGCTATCGGAGATGGAAACGCTGATTTCCGTATGAGTTTGTCAACAGTTTATTCATACAAAAACTTCACTTTTTATATGCTATTAGCATGGAAACAAGGTGGTGATATTTATAATTATACTCATCAATATACCTTCCGTGATGCAAGAGCTATCGAGTTTGATCAAAGTTCAAAAGCAGAAGCTGATAAGAAGTCAATTGGCTACTATAGCAATTTTTATGAGCAATCGATCAATAATTACTTTGTTGAAGATGGTAGCTATTTAAAGCTTATGGAATTATCACTTTATTATACTGTTTCTCCTAAAAAATGGCAAAAAGTGGTTAAAGAAATTAAATTTGGTATAATAGGTCGTAACCTTCTTACTTTTACAAAATACTCTGGTTATGATCCCGATGTTGCAGCTTTTGGCGATTTAACAACTTTTGCCTTTGATAATTTTAGCTATCCTAATTTTAGGACAATCTCAGCATCATTACAATTTAAATTTTAATAGCAGTTGAAAATGAAAAAAAGCATAATATATATAGTCGTTTTTTTAATTGCATCATCTGTTGGATGTAAGAAAAAATTAGAAGTAGAAAATAAAAATGATCCTAGTTTAGAAAATGTTTATTCTGATCCTGAGGGAATTTACGGTCTAGCTTCCAGTATGTACTACAATTTTTATATCAGAGCTCAAACTCACTCATGGTCGCCTGCAATGGCGATGATGACGATGGCTGATCAAGGTACAAGTTCGTGGCTGAATAGTGGTATGAACGACTTGTCTTCACAACCCCGTGAGGCTTTAGATAATTCTGAAAGTTATAATTACGCTTATATTTTCGAAAATTATTATGAAGAACATTACGCTGTAATCAATACGGCAAACGATGTTCTCGAAGTGCTTACTAATGGCATGGAAATAGGTGAAATTGATGAAAATGGTATTGGTGCTGACACAAAAATGGTAGAGGCAATGTCTTATTTTTCTCAAGGTACAGCACTGGGTTATTTAGGACTTACTTATGATCAGGCTTATATTATTACCAACACTACAGATGACCCCGCTTCACAACCGCTTCAACCTTATAATGAAGTTATAGATGCAGCGATTGCTGCCCTTCAAAAATGTGTTGATATATCTTCATCAAATAACTTTACGATACCTAATGAGTGGATAAATGGTAATTCATATAGTAGTTCAGAGTTTGCTGAAATTGCCTATTCATATATGGCCCGATTTCTCGTTTATAAAGCTCGAAATTTATCTGAAACTGAATCCTTAGATTGGAATACTGTAATTAATTATGCTAGCAATGGTATTTCAAATGACTTGGAAATATTTCTTGATAATGTAAATTGGAAAAATTGGGTGTATCACTACACTTATGAGCGTGAAAACTGGGTAATGGTGGATGCGCGAATTATTAATATGTTTGATGACTCTTATCCTTTTATGATGCCGAATGGTAGTGACCCTGGTGCTGCAACATCTGAAGATGAGCGTTTAGCAATTGATTACACAAAAGTTGGAGTTTGTAACTTTAAACCTGAACGTGGTTATTATCATTTTTCCTACTATCTGTATACACGCTTAGATTACACTTTTTCTAACCCTGATTATTTCCCGGAGATTTATGTTAATGAATTGGACCTATTTCAAGCAGAAGCTTACGCTCGAATGGGGCAATTGGGATCTGCAATTTCTATTTTGAATAATAGTAGTAGAAGCTACCGAGGTAATCTGCCTCCCTTGAGCAATTCTGCTAGTCAGGAAGAAGTGCTTGAAGCAATATTCTATGAACGTGATCTTGAGTTTTTTGTAATGTATGGAGTTGGATATTTTGATATGCGCCGTCGTGATATGCTACAAAAAGGATCACTTCTTCACTTCCCAATTCCCGCAAAGGAACTTAATATAGTAGGAGAATCCATTTACACCTTTGGAGGAGAAGGTAATGCTGATGGTATTGGTACTTCTGACGGTGGTTGGTATTAATTATATTCTGATAAAATAAACTATGAACAGTAGATTAATAGTAATAATCGCTTTAGCAGTTTTTGCTTTTAGCTTGTCAACTTCAGCCTGTACTGTGGCAGTCGTTTCTGGAAAATACACTAAAGATGGTCGTTCATTATTGTGGAAGAACCGCGATACATGGGCGATACAGAATAAGATAATGTATTTTAATGATGGGAAGTATGAGTATATGGGGCTCGTTAATTCAGGAGATTCAAAAGGTAAAAGTGTTTGGATGGGTCAAAATGAAATGGGTTTTGCAATTATGAACTCAGCTTCCTATAACTTGAATATTGGTGATACTACCCGATTAAATGGTCAGGAAGGTAGAATAATGAAAGAAGCATTGGCGACATGTGCAACAGTAGAAGATTTTGAGAAATTACTTGACGCCTTTCCCAGACCTACTCGACTTGAAGCTAACTTTGGTGTAATTGATGCCAATGGTGGAGCGGTACTGTATGAGCTTAACAATAAGGGATATGTGAAGTTTGATGCCAATAATCCTAAGGTTGCTCCTTTCGGATATATTATTAGAACGAACTATTCTATGACGGGGAGTTTTGGTGAGGAGAGTAGTGGTTATATACGTTATAATACTACAAATAATCTTTTTTATGATGCGATGGCCACTAATTCTTTTGATGCACAGTTTATTTTACAAGATGTAACACGTGGATTAAAACACTCACTAACAGATGTAGATCTGTATCAAGATTATTCTGATATTCCCGAAAACACAGCAACATTTGTTTTCTTCCACGATTTTGTTCCTAGAAAAAGTAGCGCTTCTGCTTGTGTGATCCAAGGGGTTAAGAAAGATGAAGACCCTAATTTGACAACGCTGTGGAGTATTGTAGGTTTTCCTTTGACCTCTATTGCAATTCCTACCTGGATAGAAGGCAAAAATGATTTCCCGGAAGTACTTAAATTTAATGAGGAATTGGATGATTCCCCTGTTTGCTATGCTGCATTAATGCTTAAAGAAGAAGTGTTTCCTATACGTTGGGGTAAGTTCGCATCAAAATATTATATAAATGTAAATGCGCTTATAAATGCTGACAATACAGGTATTCGCCAAAAGATCATGCCATACGAAGACGATATTTTCAAAAGTGCAAATCAACTTTTAAACAATTCCTCAAAAGGTGGATTTAATAAATCTGATATAATAAATTTCTATGAGCAAGTAAATTCCTCAGTTGTAGAAATGTATTCTAAAGAATTTGAAATCGAGTTATGAAGCACCTAATACTATATTTTCTTGGAGTAGTATTGATGTTCTTTTTTGTTAATTGCTCAAACGTTGAGAATGATACTCAAAAAGCAAAAACTAAAATTAACATTGCCGTATTTGATGGAAATGGAGCAGGGGTAGTGTCTGTTGTAGAAACAATTGAAGCTCTGCGAATTGATACAGGAATAAATGCAGAAGCATTAAGCGCTTCAAGAATTCAAAATGGTGATTTAAGCAATTTCGATGCTATTATCATTCCAGGAGGAAGTGGAAGCAAGCAACTCAATAATTTAGGAGAAAGTAATAGATTAATAGTAAGAGAGTTTGTTGAACAAGGAGGAGGAATAATTGGGATCTGTGCAGGTGCCTATATGCTATCATCAACCGAGGGGTACCCAAACCTCGATATAGCCAGTTCAATACATATCGATAGAGCTCATTATAATCGAGGCCGTGGATTGGTTGAGTTTGCATTAACAGAAGCGGGCTATGATATTTTCCAAGAGCTAAGAGACAATAGTTTGTTTGTTCAGTACTATGACGGCCCTGTACTTGTGCAAGGCGATTCTTCTAATACTTACAATGAATTAGGAACATTTATTAGCGACATTCATCCTGATGATTTTGCTCCTGAAGGCCTAACTCCAGGGCGAACTTTTTGGCTTAATCAAGAAATTGGAGAAGGAAAAGTATTTCTAACTGCAGGTCATCCTGAGTCAACACCAGGTATGCGTTGGATGGTGCCCCGAATGGCTCGCTGGGTTACTAATAATGACTTTATCGATTATGATGAAACCTGGGTGCGCCCTGAAATAAATGACACGGAAATTATATTTACAAAAGAGTTACGTAAGACTGAAAAAGACCTTTGGTGGCAGTTATTTAGTGATAATCCTCAAGACCAAATCGGTGCCTTGAATGCTTTACATAATTTACGCTCACGCCCAGCAGTACGTTGGAGTATTGGACTATTAAGAGCTAATAATGCTAAAGTTCGCTTACTAGCAGCTGAATTATTATTGCAAACAGAATACACTGCTGCATTGAAAGATGTTCAAGAGGCATACGAAATGGAGACAGATCTCTTAGTTAAAAAAGCAATGGCAAATGTGATATTTGAATTTGAAAAAACGCTTTGCGAATAATAAATTAATTGTCTGCTAATTATAGTCAGACAAGTATACTAGGTGTGTATAGTCATTAATAACATGGTCAAAATAGATATGATGAGAGCAAGTGTATTAATGCTAAGATCAAAGAAATTGCTATTAGCATTGGTAATAACTATGATTAGCTCTTTTAGTTTTTCTCAAGAACTCAATTCTGAAGTTAAGACAATTGCTGACCAGTTTTATTTTGACTTAAATGCTAAAAATGGTTCGATACAGAATTATTATGAGATTACTAATGATGAAAACTCGAGTTCTTATGTGATCAATTATAAGGAAGGTGGGTATATAATAGTGTCTGAAAATAACGTGATAGGCTTCTCTTACTTTAATGAATACATTATAGAGGGTAGCCAGCTTGAAACAGTAGTTAATAGCTATACAAAAACAGAAGTTAATGGGGCAGCATCCACTATACAAACATTAAATACTCAACAAAACAAAGGTATTCAAGATGATATTGATCCCTTTTTAAGTGATGTTTGGGGAGGAGTAAACTGTTACGATAATAATGGAGTTTTAGTAAATCCCGGTAATTACTATACACCAAATCATTGTTCTCCCGGATGCGTTGCAATATCATTTTCTCAAGTTTTATATTATTACAATTGGCCAATAGAAGGAATGGGAAACAATGTCTATTCCGATAATTATAATGGTAACCTACTTAGACACTCCTCCTTTATGGATAACATTGTATATGATTGGGATAGCATGCAAGATGAGTATCAAGGTGTGGCATCAACAGATATTCAACGTCAGGCTATTGGAGAATTGTTTTATAGTGTTGATTGTGCCTTAGAAATGAATTTTGAACCATATGGATCCACATCAAATATTAATTTAACACCTTTTGTATATAAGAATTTCTTTCGATTTGCAAGCCATTATGAAGATGATAGCTGGGAATCATTTTGGCAACGATTATACGATAACATACAACAAGGTTATCCTGTACCTGTTGCTGTTGATGCTAGTGCAACTGGTGATGGGCATGTTTTTGTAGCAAATGGTTATCAAGAGATAGGAGGGACCCCATATTATTATGTAAACTGGGGCTGGTATAACGATAATAATATAAATGGCTGGTATAATATAGAAGGATGGACACCTTCTTCACCCGGCTACAATACCATAACAGGTGCCGCTTTTGATATTCTTCCTAAGCCACAGATCATGTCGATCGAGAACAATGGATCTGGTGATGATTTTATTGTTAATTGGGCAGTAAGTGAAAACATAAATTGGAATGAATTTACCCTTGAACAAAAAGTTGATGATGGGGCATGGAGCGAAGTTGCAAATGGAA
>JAUVAY010000106.1 GCA_030591505.1 Flavobacteriales bacterium
TCTTAGCGTTTTCTCTGCATCCTGTCATGCATGAACCACAAAAGGTACATCCAGCACGATCTGGTCCCTCTCCATTAAAGAAGGGGTCCTTCACTGTTTTTCCTTCTTCACCAAAATATACAGCTACGTTGGTTGGACTGTATTCGTTTTCTTTTCCAATTGACTTAGCAACTTCTTTTAAGGCATCATCAGCAGGACCTGGTTTTGGAGTAGGCGTAACACCGAGCATTTTTTCTGCACGACTATAATAAGGGCTTAATTCATCTTCCCAATCTGCAAGGTTGGCCCAACTACCACTATTGTAAAAAGCAGTTTGCGGAATTGGAAGTGTATTGGCGTAAACAAGAGAACCCCCACCAACACCCACACCGGATACGATACCCACATGTTTAAAATAAGTAATCTTAAAGATCCCATGAAAACGAAGAGAAGGAAGCCAGAGCCACTTTGGTAAATTTAAATTGGTCTTTGGAAAATCCTTGTTTTCAAAACGTTTTCCTTTTTCAATCACAAGAACGGAGTAGCCTTTTTCGCTTAATCGTAGTGCCGATACCGAACCTCCAAAACCACTTCCTATAATTATAAAATCGTAATGATCTTTCAATTTCATATTGCAATGTACTATGAAAGTTAATGCTTTACTGTAATGTAACCCGATATTTTTGTATTGCTGCAAATATTTATAACGTAAAAATAAGTTCCATCACTGACATCAACTGAATTTTGATTTTTCCCATTCCAATTATCAAGATAGTTGGTGTTTTTATAAATTAATATTCCCCATCGATTATAAATTGACAACCCTATACAAGGACCAAACTCTTCAAAACCAAGAACAAAGAAATCATTTAAACCATCTCCATTTGGTGTTATAATATTTGGTATATCCCAATCCATATCAGAAAGAGAGAAGTAGCTAGTGTCAACACATCCATCTGATGAGAATGCCAATAGATATACGAGAATATCATCTTCCTGAGTTGTAACGTTGATCACATCATCGTTTGAATAATAAACACCTTCAAGCCACCATTCTACAGATTCCTCTCCTATGCTCTCGTTGGTCAGTTGTACTTGGTCTACTGTATTACCGGAGAACAGTGGACTTGCTTCTATAATTGCTTCAGGAACAGAATAACTCTGTATAGTTTCATCGTTTAATGCTGTAAAAGTACAGGAGTAATGTTGTATTTCTAATGAGATCATATAGGCGTTATCATCAAGGTACTCATGACTAGTATTGGCTTGGTTTGAGGTTTCACCATCTCCGAAATTCCATAAAAAAGACAATTCAGGAAATGCATTGCTAGAATCTCCAGTAAAGTTAACCAGCATAGAAGGGCAGGAGGGTTGGTAAGTGATTAATGGATATATCTCGGGGATTTCCATAACTAAGACTGCATTATTTTTTACGAGGAAATACTCACATCCATTTTCAGTAGTTACGGTCAGGGTAATTGTATAATAACCCGGAGCAGAATAAACTTGGCCTGTTGGGTTTTCATCTGTTGAGGTATTTCCATCACCAAAATCCCATAAATAGGAGTTTATTTCAAAACCGGGTATTGTTTGCGTAAGGTTTTCAACTTCTAAAGCAATTCCTTCGCCATAACAAATAGTATCATTAAGAACATTAAATGCTACATCAGGTCCGTCGATAACAATATCGTCTCCTTGTATACTTACTATGCAAGGTAGTGAATCACCCGTCGCAATATTAATAGAGTCTTGGATCACAAGAACTGGAGTATAGATCCCTGCCAGATTATAAATATGTATAGGACTAGGAAAATCGGATGTAGATCCATCACCAAAGACCCAGAAATAGTCAGCAACATTATCTTGACCTGTAATTTCAAAACTGACTTCCAAGGGAGGACAACCCGAATTGGGAGTAAATGAGAAAGATGCCCATGGGCCCGGAACATTAACTAAAGAATCAACAGTGAGGCTACTTGAACAGCCCCAAATATCGATAACTGTAAACGTAACTTCATACACTCCGGGAAGGTCGTAAACATGAGAGATGTTTTCAGCTTCTTCAGGTGTGCTGACGGAATTAGACTCTCCATCTCCATAATCAATGATAAAAGTGTCAATATCATCGTCACTAAAAATTGCAAAATCTGAGAATATAGGTGGACAAGAAGCTTCATCGATTAAAAAGTCATAGCTTAATTCGGGGATGGAAATATAGATGTAAAAACTATCTACTTGTGTACATCCAAAACTATCACTTACTAAAACAGTATTCATTAAAACCATTTCCTGAGAATCATCTATCAAGATCGTCGGATTCATTTCCGTAGATGACTCTCCATTTCCAAATTCCCATAAAAACTCGAGAGGTGGAAATTCGCTTGCTATATTATTTTCAACTGTATACTCGGTATTGTAGCAGAGAAAATCAGGAAGATTATAATCCATTAAAATAGCATGTGGATTAAGTGTTTGTACGCTTGTATCTGAACAGCCAAATCCGTCTATGATCACCTGAGTTAAATAATACGGAATAGCTGAATTAATAGCAATACTTGGATCTTCCTCAAAATAATAGGAACTATCAGTGCTACTTAAGAGATATTCATAATAGGTTATTGCTGTGTCCATTTCTATAGAAGAATTGGTCACTTCCAGATCAAAAGGGGGGCACATGTTTTCGTTTTCCATAGTAAAGGAAGCTACTGGAGAAGGATGAATGTATATCCATTTGCCAGTTGTATCCGGACAATCGTAGTCATTAATAGCTGTAACTTGAATGTAATAGCTCCCGGCTTCATTGAAATCATGATTTACTAAAGCACTGTCAGGAGTATATGTAATAGCCGTATCACCATCCCCGAAATCCCAATGATAAATTAGTTTATCCTGATCGATAGGAAATGGATCCGTAAACATCATTTCTCCTGAATAATACATAATGTCACAAGCATGAACTAAACTATCGGTAAAATGGATTTGAAAATTATCAATATTGACACTCTTCGTTCTTTCGTAATCACATCCTGTTATAGTATCTAACGCATATAAAGTGATCTCATGAGAGCCATATTCAAAGAACTCAATGTCCCCTGGAGTAAATGCATCTGTTGAATCTATATAATCATCACCAAAGGTCCATTGAAAAATAGTATTTATCGTTGTATCGCTTACATTTAATATTGATGAGATCCATGGAGCTTCTTCTTTACAATAGAAGCTTTCATCGGCATGAAATTCTGCTTTTGGACCCAAGCCAGTGATTGACACAGTTTGGATTAGTGTATCATGACAGCCATTATTATTGGTGATTACAGAAATAGTATGGACACTATCAATATTGTTTATTTCAATCGTTGCAGAAGGACCTGAACCGGTAAATGAACCTCCATAATACCAGCCAATCTGATCAATATCAGTAAGATCACCTGTGTAGGTGAAAACGACGGGTTCTTCTATACAGACGGTTGTATCGGGATAGGTAAAATCAGGAAAAGTATGTTCACCCACACTGATCTCGATCAGAGTATCTTTCTCGCATCCTTCAGGAGTTACAATAGAAAAAACCGCTTCATAATCTCCTGCTGTAGTATAAATATTTGACGAATTCTCATCTGTACTTATATTTCCATCACCCCAAGTCCAGAGATAGGATGAGATACCTGATGAAAAAGTAGCATTTGCATAGCCTTCTGCTTCTTGTCCTTCACATAAGGAAGAAGGTAGGATATAGGTATTGAAATTGGGTATCTCTACTGTGAAATAATTACTTTCTTGTAAGAATGCTTCGCATCCATTTTCATAGGTAACAGAAAGGATGAGGTTATATCCCCCTTCTTCAATGTATTCTTCACTATTATCAAATACGAGTAAATTATCTGTCTCATTCCCAGACTCAAAAGTTTCACCCCCATTAAGACTTACAAACCAAGAATAGGAATCTACATTATCATTGTTGATGATAATTGGAATACTTGTAGGGTATTCACAGATCATTGTCGGTTCGATCGTATAAGAGATGTCCTGTCCCTCTAAAATTGTAACTTCAGTTGTATAGCTTGACTCACATTCTCCAAGGTTGGATGCGGTAAGTGTAACAGTATAAGTCCCAGGGGATGAAAATACATGAGCAGGATTAGTAAAAACAGAAGTGTTTGATGATACACTTCCGGGGTCACCAAAATTCCATAGGAAAGTATTCATACTTGGGTCTGAAGTATTAAAAAATACTGATGGTGAAGGAATACAATTAAGATCGAAGGAGAAATCAACATTAACCTCATTGATAGTAATGAGTTGATTATACGTTTGGGTACACCCAAGATCATTACTCAACGTTAAAATAATATTATAAAAACCGTAGGAATTATAAGATTGCGAGGGGGGATTGGCACTAGTTGAAGTATTTCCATTGTCAAAATCCCAATCATAAGAAAGGATTCCAGCACCGGTAGATAGATCTGTAAAGGATATTACTGTAGGAATTTCACAACTAGAGTTTGTATTCACTTCAAATTCAGGATAAACCCCATCTGTTGCTTCGATAAGGTCTTGATAACTAAAAATAGAATTACATCCATTTTGATCAGTAATACTTAAACTCACATCAAATGTACCTGGAGTGTCGTACACATAATTAGGATTCACATTGTTTGAGGAACCTCCATCACCAAAATCCCAATTCCATTGAGTTATTGGAGCATCACCTAAAGTGCTTTGATCAGTAAAAAATACAGTAAATGCGCCACACCCTTCTGTAGGTGTTGCACTAAAATCAGCAATAGGGTCTTGAAAAACTGTAATAAAGTTAGTTGAAGTAAAAGTAGTTGTCCCGTTATCATTTGTAACTTCAAGAGTAACGGTATAGGAATTTGAAAGAAGATATGAAATAGTAGGGCTTAATAAGCCTGAGTCTACAGACGGATCACCTGATAAAGTATTCCCATTTCCAAAATCCCAAGATAGGTTGGTTGGGTTGGCACCCTCTGTATAGGTAAACTGCACAATTAGTGGCGCGCAACCGGCATCTATATCTACCGTAAAGCCATCTTGTGATACAACATTTGTTGTGAGCAGAACGAATAAATAAAATAGGCTTCCTTTTATGAGTTTATCTTTTATTCTCAATTAATAGTAATAAGGAACCTAATATAGAATTTTAAAAGCGCGTTGAAAAGAATAATTATCCTATTAATTCAATTCCGCACTCGGAATAAGGCATTATTTATGGTTTAGAACTAAATACTTTTAAATTGTCAGGAAATTATGGATAAATAAAGTTGACCTGACAATCTTAAATCCATTTATTACAATATTTTTGCCCACAAAGAAGAGAAGAAATGAAGTTTTTTATTGACACAGCGAATTTAGAGCAAATTAAAGAGGCGCAGGCCTTAGGAATATTAGATGGTGTTACCACCAATCCATCACTGATGGCAAAGGAAGGCATCACTGGAAAAGCGAATATTATTCAACATTATCTTGATATCTGTAATATTGTTGATGGTCCTGTAAGTGCTGAGGTTATTGCAACTGATTATGATGGAATGATTAGAGAAGGGGAGGAGCTTGCAAAATTGCATAAAAATATTGTCGTGAAGATCCCGATGATTAAAGAAGGGATAAAAGCAATTTCTTATTTTACAAGTAAAGGAATAAAAACAAATTGCACGCTTGTTTTTTCTGTTGGACAAGCACTTTTGGCTGCGAAAGCTGGAGCGACCTATGTTTCTCCTTTTTTAGGAAGATTGGACGATGTGAGTACTGACGGACTTCGATTGATAGAAGATATTCGATTGATCTATGATAACTACATGTACGAAACGCAAATTTTAGCAGCTTCAATTCGCCATACAATGCACATTATTAAATGCGCTGAGATCGGTTCTGATGTAATGACAGGTCCTCTGAGTTCTATCAATGGATTATTTAAGCATCCATTAACGGATAGTGGTTTGGAACAATTTCTTGCTGACTATAATAAAGGGAATTAATACTCTTTTATTCACTATATTTAAATCCCATGAATTTCATGGGATTTTTTATTGCTTAGTAGTTAAATTTAGAAACAGTGTTATTAAAAATATACCCTCAAAACCCTGAACAGAGAAAGGTAGATCATGCCATAAAAGTTTTAAAAAATGGAGGAACGCTGATCTATCCCACCGATTCGGTTTATAGCCTAGGATGTGATCTACTAAATCATAAAGCAGTACAAAAAGTGGCTGCTATTAAAGGTGTTAAAGCTGAGAAGACACACTTTACAATAGTATTCAAAGACTTAAGTACCTTATCTGATTATACACTCCCTTTCGATACATGGGTTTATAAATTGATGAAAAAAGCACTACCTGGGCCCTTTACATTTATTTTAAAAGCGAATAATAATGTTCCCAAGATCTTTAGATCTAAGAAAAAAACGATTGGTATAAGAGTACCTGATAATCCTCTAACAAGGTTATTAGTAGAAGAAATGGGCAATCCAATTATTTCCACTTCAATTAAAGATGAGGATGAAGTTATTGAATACATTACCGATCCTGAATTGATCTTTGAAAAGTATAAAAAGCGAGTAGATGCAGTGATCGATGGAGGTTATATGAATAATGTTGCAACTACAATTGTTGACTGTACAGGCGATGAACCAGAGATTTTGAGACAAGGGATTGGGGTGCTTGAAGATTTTTTATAATTGGTGAATTATAGAAAACGTTTTGGATAAGATCTATTCGTTTGATTAAACGAATGTCTAATTAAGGAACCCAACTTAATAGGAAGAATTGGAGTGAAAATTTTGAAATAGAAAGTGAATTGTATTTTCTTTGTAGTCTAATAAATTTTGACATGAAACTCAGCTATATTATTCTACTTGTATTATTTCTCCCAATTACTTTGATTGGGCAATCCGAAAAATTGACAAAGAAAGAGAAGAAAGAGATAAAGGCTAAGGAAAGCGAAGAAAAACTAAAAGAGTTATATAAGGTCGTAGAGTCGAGGCGATTTGTAATTGAAGCAGATCAGGTTTATGGAGATAATGGAAGTACATTTTCTGTAGTGCCAACGGTAAATTTTTTCGGAGTAGACAGTTTGAATTCTACGATACAACTTTCATTTGCAGGAATTATAGGATGGAATGGTATAGGTGGCGTTACAGTTGATGGATATTTAGATAAGTTTGATCTAAAGGAATTTAAAGCGGGTAAACCTATTACATTAGTCGGTAGTATCAATGGTAGAGTTGGTGGAAATTCGCAATTTACGATGTACGTATATAGTTCTGGTATGGCATCTGTTACTGTCACAGGAAATTGGGGAGATAGCATTACATTTCAAGGAAGATTGTTTACTTTAGCGGACTCAAAAGTATACAAAGGAATGCCTTTAAATTAGAATACTAAACCCTTAAATAGAATAATTATGTTAAAAAGAATTGGACTGGGAACCATGTTTGTCTTTACATTGTTTATGTACAGCTGTTATCCCGGTGGTGCTGAGTTTATTGACGAGACGGATCTTGTTTATACTACCTATGATGTAGATTTTGATTTTGCATCTGAAAGAACCTTTCATTTAGTTGATGAGGTTGTTTCTATTGATACAAGTGAAACAATACCTGGCGCAACACAGGCTTATATTATAGATGAAGTTAGAAAACAGTTTATTAAATTAGGTTATACAGAGATTGTTCTTGATAGTACGGATGATAATCATAGTCTTGATGATGTAAATATTGTTGTACTAATGTCAGCAATTGTTACCAGTATTTCTGGAGTGAGTTATTACCCAAGTTATGGTGGCTGGTACGGTGGCTGGTACGGTGGCTGGTATGGTGGCGGAGGCTACTACGGCGGTTACCCAGGTTATGGTTACATGCCTGTTTATTATAATTATGATGTAGGATCTTTATATATTGATGCTATCGATTCGCAAGAAATAGCCGATGGCGATGATTTTCCTCCTTTTGTTTGGACAGGTGCTTTGAATGGCGTTTTAAGCTCAAGTGGCGCGGGACAAGAAGCAAGAGTTCGCGGCTTAATTGAACAAGCATTTACACAATCTTCAGATTACTTATAGAATTTAAAAATAGACAAATGAAAAAATTAATTTTTAGTACTGCCTTGTTTTTAAGTTCATTAGGTATGATGGCACAAGAAGGATTATTTGCGATAACCTATAATATGGGATTACCAGTAGGTTCAACAGCTGATTATATAAGCAATTATAGTTGGAGAGGGTTTGGAATTGATGGTAGATCTTTTGTTACTGATAATATTACTCTTGGAGGGTCTTTTTCTTGGAATGTATTTTATCAAGAAGAATTAAATACAACCTATACAGAAGGAAATCAATCATTGACTGGAAATTTTTATAAGTATATAAATGCTTACCCTATCAATTTTACAGCTCACTATTATTTTAATGATTATGATGCTCCGGCACGTTTTCATGTTGGGTTAGGAATTGGAGCAACTAAGATCAATCAATCTACAGAGTTTAGTGTTTTAGCACTTTCACATGATTACTGGCATTTCAATATGACTCCTGATGTGGGAGTTTTGTTTCCAATAAACTACAGGAGTAATTTCTTCCTTAGTGCTCGCTATAATTATGCCTTCGAGGCAAAGGATAAAGATTTTGGTTACTTGAGCTTTAATGTTGGTTTTGCTTGGTATTAGAATTACATAATTTATTTATACATTTAAAGGTCGGTTCTTCCGGCCTTTTTTTATAGCTATGAAGTGGTATTGGAAAGTATTAATTGCTTTAAGTCTTGTACTTATAGTTAGTTTAGTCAGCGCAGATTATGTAGCCTCTGTATTTATTGATAAGAAAGTGAAGCTGATCCAAAAGGAATTGGAGGGGCATTATAATTTTGACTATTCAAAATTGAGAGTATCAATAATTGAAAAGAAAGTAACCTTAAAGGGATTTACATTCGAAACGGTTCTTGATAGTATTAATACACATAACAAACTCGATCTCAAATTAAAAAAGCTAGTTTTTAAGTTTAATAACTATAGAGAAGTATTAATTGAAGGAAAGCTTCATGTTAAAAAAATAGTACTTGATCAACCAATAATTAGCTATGGACTTAAGAAGAAGCTTCATAAGGATAATGTAGAGGATAATGCATTTGAATCACAACCTGAGGCTGATACAAGTTTAAATACTAAAAAACCAAATGATAGGCTGCTGCGTTTAATTGTTTTTGAAAGTATTGAGTTAAAAAAAGGGAAAGCAGATATCTATCATCTAGATGAGCCTGACAACGATGTCTTAATAATTGAGAATGCTGATCTAACAATTAATAATCTAAAAGTTGATTTAACGGCAAAGAGTATAGAGGCTATGCTTAAAAGTGATGATTTTAATTTGTCATTAAAGGAAGTGAGTACGGATGAGTTAAAAAACCATAAGCTAACTATAGGTGAGATTGCTTTTTCATTATCTTCTAAAGTATTATCGATCTCCAACTTTCATATAGAGAATATAAAAGGGCCGAAAGCAAATGCTGCTAGTCAAAAATATAGATCACCATGGATGAATATATCAGTATCATCAATAGATATACAAATGAATCCTTGGCACTTATATAGAAAAGGGGTTATTTACTTTAAGAAAGTGGAGGTAGATGGTGTGTCGGCTGAGTTATACAATGATATTACTCTAGAATTAAGTGCTGATCATAAACCAATGCCACCACGAGCTATCAGAAAAATTAATCTTCCTTTTAAAATCGATAGTGTTAAAATTAAAAATAGCGAACTAATATATAAACATAAAGGAAAGGCTGAGAATCCAGGCGTTTTAAAACTGAGCTCATTGGATGTGATAATTTCTAATATTACCAATATAGATTATGTATTAGATAATAATCCAATGATAGAAATTTACCTTAAGGCTAAATTATGGGATGAAGGAAATTTTAGTAGCTCTATAAAGATAGATGTTAATAGTAGTAATGACAATGTGTATGCAAAAGGGACACTAAGTAATATGGCAGTAAAGAAGGCAGAGAATATGATAAAGCCTCTTTACGGTGTTGAAATTTCTTCAGGATATATCAATCGTTTGCATTATGATTTTGTTATGAATGAAAACATTGGAAAAGGGAAGCTTAAGTTTGATTATAGAGAGTTGAAAGTAGATATTAAAAAAGCAGAAAGTGGGAAGAATGATGCGAAATCAGGAGAACATAAGAGTAGTAAGTTCTTTAGTTTATTGGCAAATGAAGCGGTAATTACCAATAATATTCCTGGAAATAAAAACTACATACCCAATGGCTTTATGATCTTTGATAGAACGAAGAACAAACCCATTTTTGACCTTTATTGGCATTGTATCCAAGTAGGGTTGATGGATATTGTAGTCCCGGATATTTTTTATAAAGCGGAAGCTCATTATAATAAAAAGGAGAAAAAGAAGGAAAAACAAGAGGATAAGGAGAAGACCAAGAAGTGGAATAGAAAATCAAAAA
>JAUVAY010000057.1 GCA_030591505.1 Flavobacteriales bacterium
CCTTGATGATGGCAGTTACTACAATGGGTTATACCTATATGAGTAGCGGTAATATGCCTGAAACAAATCAGCCGGGAATGCCTAACATGAAGGTGATGATGTATATTTTCCCGATAATGATGATCTTCTTCTTCAATAATTATTCTTCTGGACTTACTTTCTATTACTTTTTATCTACGTTGATCTCGATAATTCAAATGTGGGTGATCAAAAAGTATTTTATTAGTGAAGAAAAAATATTAGCTAAGTTGGAAGCGAATAAGGCTAAACCAAAGAAGAAATCAAAATTCCAATCTAAATTAGAGGAAATGTCTCGTCAACAGCAAAAAACCAAAAAGAAGTAAGGTGAAGTATGCATTAGGAATATTGCTAGTCGTTTTTCTTTACTCATGTAAAACGGGAGCAAATATTTCCAATGATGAACTAACTGACCTAAGAGCGGAAAATAGTTATCTAAATTCGAAAGTTGATTCTTTGGAAAATGAATTACAACGTAAATTGGATACGGATAAGTTATTGGATCATGATTCAATACTTTTTACTTACAGAAGAACACCTTGTTTAGGAAACTGTTCTGTTTTTAAATTTAGTGTTTATCAGGATGGATGGGCAACTTATGAAGGGAAGAATTATGTGGATATGATAGGTGTTTATACCGCCAGGCTATCACAAGATCAGCTCAATAAGATTCATCGTATTTTTAAAAGTTCTTTTTTCTATTCTTTTAAAGATGAGTATGATGATAGTCGCCTGGATATTCCATCCATGATTGTGGAGTATCATGGGCCACAGGGTGTCAAACAAGTTATTGCCAGAACAGAGATACCCTATAATTTTAGATCTTTAACAGTTGAGTTGGAAGAGTTGGCCGACGAGATAACTTGGGATCCTGTCGAATAGAAAAAGATGATATCAATATGTATTCCGGTTTTTAATATTGAAGTGCTTCCATTGGTAGAGTCACTTCGTAGCATAAAGAACGGAGATAATGATCTTGAAATAATTATTGGCGACGATGCTTCTGACGAAAAGTATAAGAAGTTAAACGAAGGTCTTCATTCTCTTTCTGATATTCGCTATTATGAAAGGGAAAAGAATACTGGACGGTCTGCTATTCGAAATTTTCTTGCTACTAAGGCAAACAATAATTTTCTCCTTTTTATTGATGCAGATTCGGCAGTGGTTGATGATGAATTCTTACAATTATATAAAGAAGAGATAAAGTCTTCGAAAGTTATTTGTGGTGGAACCATTTATGGTGATAAACCTATGGATGATGAATTGATGCTTCGTTATGTATACGGTATTAACCGTGAAGTAAGAAGTATTGAAGAGCGAACTAAGTTTCCCTACCGTTCCTTTTCAGCTCAAAATTTCTGTATAGAAAAAGAGCTGTTTTTAAGTCAGCCATTTGATGAGCAAATTAAGTCTTATGGGCATGAAGATACTTTGTTAGGGTTATCCCTTAAGAAAAAAGGAGTGAAGATCAAGCACATTGAAAACCCTTTAATTCATACAGGTTTAGAACCTGCATACACCTTTATATCGAAAACGAATACAGGACTTGAAAACCTGATTATTCTGGTTCAGCGACGACCTGATTTAAAAGAAATGGCAGAAGAGGTAAGGGTGTTGAATATGTATTTTAAAATGCAAAAATTAGGCATGCGTTCTGTTTTTGCCTTGTTTTTTAGAAGTTTTAAAAAGAAACTCTTAAAGAATTTGAGCAGTTCATCTCCTTCTTTGTTTTACTTCGACCTTTATAAGCTGGGATATTTATGTGATCGGGCTAAAGAATTAAAAATGTAAGGCCCAATAATCTACATCTATCCAGTTGCTAAATTTATAACCAACTTCTTTTAGAACTCCTGAATTCTTAAAACCAAGCTTCTTGTGCAAGGAAATACTAGATGGGTTCGGAAGCGCTATTCCTCCTAAAACGCAGTGAATATTTAATTGTTTTAATTGCTTTATTAATTCTGAATACAGAACGGTTCCCAATCCAGAACCCTGAAGACCCTGTTTTATATAAATTGTACTCTCAACCGTTCGATCGTATGCTTGTCGACTTTTCCATCGAGTGGCATAAGCATAAGCAATTATTTCCCCTTCATTTTCTACAACTAGAAACGGATAATCAATGAGGATGATACTAATTCTGTTTAGCATTTCTTTCACATCAATAGACCGTGTTTCGAAAGTATGATGTGTATTTTCGACAAAGTAGTTGTATATGCTGCAAATTGCTATCTCATCCCCTTTTTGAAAAGCGCGTATCATTTTTTATTTTTAAGGTATCGAAGTAAAGAAGTTATAATTAGATAATATAAGAATAATGCTTCCATTTAAAGTATTTTTAAAGCAATATTCTGAAGGGTATTAGTTTTTTGAAGTGCTCATTAATCAAGGAAAGTTGAAATTGTTAAACGATTATAAAATACGATTTATATTTTTCTCCATCTTATTATACTCTTTTGGTTTACAAGGACAAGAAAACACAAATGCACCTACACTAGAAAGCAATTTATCATTTGTATTATTGGAAAACGAAAGATGGTCTTATGCGGCTAATTTATCCTATAATTTTAATTTGAATAAAGAGTTTGATTGGAATGAAAGTGCATTTTCTGGAACGGCCATTTATTCATGGATTTCATTTCTTGATTTTACAGGAGGGATGTTTATTAATAATGTTGAGCAAAATATATATTTAAGTAGTAATGAATTTCGACCTACGATTGGAATAAGGGTCTATCGACCAATGAATCACCGTTTTGTAATTAGTAATCTATCGCGTATTGAATTACGACTTTTATATTACTCTGATAGTGATAATGATCAAGTGATTCGTCTTAGAAACCTCACCCATTTATTCTTTTCTACTAATAAAAAAAGAATGAGTGATGACAAGAATTTATTTGTTTTTGCTTATGTCGAATGGTTTTACAATTTTGAAGATGATGTAAGAGAGCGATTTTTTAATCTATTTAAATCTAAAATAGGAATTGGATATCGTCTCAATTTAAACTGGCACTTTAGTGCAGGTGTGATCTATCAAAATACGAGAGAAAACACTGCAGGTCCAGTCCAATTCCCTACAGATTATAAAACGAATTTAGCTTACGAATGGCGGGTCACTTATGTTCTTCAGTCGACGGAATATAAATTAAAAAAAGCTGACTAATTAATTTGAATTAAGTACTACAATGTCCTTATTATATATGATTGTTTCATCGTAGCCATCTAATGTGGTTTTGATCATTGCTCTACCCAAGTCGTCGGTTGTGATCATCCCTTTTGGATTGATCCATTTTAGGAAAGGATAAAAAGGGCCAATGATCGTATAGATACTACTATATAGAGATGTTTTGGATTTTATCCCATCAACAGGTTGAATAAATCCTGGGCGAAACATAAATGCACTTTTAAAAGGTAATTTAAAAATTGCATTTTCCGTTTTGCCTTTAACTCTTGCCCACATTGATTTGCCTTTTTCGCTACTGTCGGTACCCGTTCCCGAAACATAACAAAAGCTCATTTCAGGATTTACATTCGAAAGCAATTTCGCAAGATGTAAGGTTGTTTTATAAGTAATCTCATTGTACTCTTTTTCCTTCATTCGAAAGGAGGAAACACCGAGGCAAAAATAACAAGCATCATAGCCTTTAAACACTTCAAAAAAAGTAGAGAAGTTTTGAAAATCTTTGTGGATGATCTCTGTGATCTTTTTATTTTCAATATCGATAGAAGACCGATTTAAAAGTAAAATGCTTTCAATTTCATCGCTGGCAAGGCAAGCTAATAAAACCCCTTTACCCACCATTCCGGTAGCACCTGTAATAATTACTTTTTTCCCCATGTTTGAATTTATACTTTACACAATAAAAATATCACATAGCTACACTTGATTTTTGCTTCAAAAAAGAAGTACTCCACAGAAATTTCAACAATGTATATATGAGTTATTACTGATAATAGCTATGGTTATATTGAAAATGTATTTTATTGCTATTCTAAGTCTACGATAAAAAATTCGAAGGGAAATAAGTGTAAAGATTTTAAAAGTATCTTCGAAAGATATTTTAATAATGACGATGTATAAAGGGAGAGTTTTTTTTCAAAGCATATTATTGCTTCTATTTTTATCAAATAATGTTTTAGGACAGAGCGAGTTTTCACGCTTAGATTCATTGCGAGGGTCGATCACACCTGAAAGAGAATGGTGGGATCTAACTTACTATCATTTGGATATTAATGTAGAGCCTGAAAAGAAATTTATCAGTGGATCTGTTACCATCCAATATGAAGTGTTGAGCGAGTATCAATTAATGCAGATCGACTTACAAGAACCATTAAGAATTACGAAGATCGTTCAAAAGGGTAAGAATTTATCTTATCGGAGATTTGGCCCGGTCCATACGATAGAGCTAAAACGCAAACAAAAGGTAGGAGCAATAGAAGAATTGACTATTTATTACGATGGTTTTCCAAAAGAAGCACGTATGGCACCCTGGGATGGCGGATTAAGTTGGAAGAAGGATAAGAATGGGAATGATTTTGTTGCTACTTCCTGTCAGGGCTTAGGGGCAAGTGTTTGGTGGCCATGTAAAGATCATATGTATGATGAGGTAGATTCGATGCTTATCAGTGTTGAGGTTCCTGAGCATTTAATCGATGTTTCTAATGGTCGATTGCGTGCTATCGATGAGAATAAAGAGCGCAAAACAAAGACCTATCATTGGTTTGTATCTAATCCTATCAATAATTATGGTGTAAACATAAACATCGGTGATTATATTCATTGGAATGAAAAATACCAAGGTGAAAAAGGAGAATTGGATCTTGATTATTGGGTACTTAGTTATAATGAAGAAGTGGCGAAGGAACAATTCAAACAAGGAAGGAAAACGATCGAAGCCTTCGAGCATTGGTTTGGACCCTATCCTTTTTATGAAGATGGATATAAGTTAGTTGAAGCCCCTTATTTAGGAATGGAACATCAAAGTTCTGTAACCTATGGAAATAAATTCAAGAATGGCTATTTAGGAAAGGATCATAGTTATACAGGCTGGGGTTTGGAGTTTGATTATATCATCATTCATGAGAGTGGACACGAATGGTTCGCAAATAATATTACATATAAGGATGAAGCTGATATGTGGATTCATGAAAGTTTCACTACTTATTCGGAAAGCCTTTATCTTGATTATTGGATAAGTAAAGAAGCGAGTGAAGAGTATAATCGAGGATTGCGAAGAGGGATTGGAAATAATGGAACTATGATCGGACCTTATGATGTAAATAAAAGTGGTTCTGATGTTTATGATAAAGGAGCGACTTTATTAGGGATGATTAGACAGATAATAAATGATGACGAGAAATGGAGAATGATATTGAGAGGATTAGGAGAAGAGTATTACCACCAAACGGTTACAACTGCGCAAATTGAAAATTACATTAGTGATCAATCCGATGTAGATTTTTCTTCCTTTTTTGACCAATATCTGAGAACTACTCAACTTCCTGTTTTGGAGTACTATTTTGCTAAAGATCTATTGTATTATAGGTGGACAGGTACGGTGGATGAATTTAAGATTCCGGTTGATATTAGTGTTATTGAAGAATCGTTTAGAATCATACCTCAGTCTAAATGGCAAAGTATAAAAGTAAAAGGAGATGCTTTAACAATTCAATTGAACTATTATATTTCTTCGATAAAGCTTCAATAAAGCGTTTAATTATTTTATACCCGTTAATTGAACTACTGAAGCGAGTCCTTTATGAAAAGGGCCTTCATTAAGTTCTACTTCTTTTTCTATTAAATCGAGATGACTAAGTGATGAGAAATCTGATTGTAGTGTGCTTTTATTAAACAACATCGCTTCGTTTTTAGGGCCTCCTGTTGTTTTATTAATTTGCTCTTTTGAGAAGCCTTCCAAAATAATGCTGCCTCCTTTTTTAAGAAGTCGGGTCATTTTACGATGAAAATCTTGCCGTAGATCAGCCGGAACATAGGCGAAGATCAAAACAATACAATCAAAATAATTATCAGGATAATTAGCATCTCTAAAGTCGGAGACAATGTATTTAATAGAAACATTGTTTTCATTTGCGAGCGCATCAGCCTTTTGTTTTCCTTCAATACTTATATCGAAAGCGTAGCTATCCCATCCGTTTTTAGCAGCGAACACAGCATTTCTCCCTTCGCCCTCAGCTGCAAATAGTATTTTCTCGCCATTACTGGAGGCTAATTCATTTTTACAAAACTGATTGGGTTCTTTGCCATAAGCATAATTTACGTCCCCGTAACGTTTGTCCCAGAACTCCTTCATTCAATCATTAATTTTAATTTTTGTTAAAGTAGAAAAGTTAATCCACATAAAAATTAGTATTTTTATATATAACAGTATATAAGAGATTGGAACATAAAATTATATTTTACTCTAAGCTCCCTACAACGATAAAAGAAGGTTTCGATGTCGCTTTGGAAAGGGATGAATTGGAAAGCACAACCGTATCAGTTAAGGATGCTTCCAAATTAGGTTTACTGTTTACTGAAGGAGATGTTAATTATTTAATTATTATGGATACTCCCGCAGTTCAAGATCTGAGTAGTGAGGACGAAATTGATATGGATCTTCAGGATGGAGACTTGTAAAATGTTATCTTCCCTTCCAGTAAATTCCAGATTAATATTTCAATTAATTCTATTAAGGCGTGAGTAATTCTTACAGAAAGTCATTTTACCTATTGACATCTTTATTCTTCATGTGGGGCTTCATAACCGTGTTGGTTGATTCCCTGATTCCAAGGTTAAAAGAGATTTTTGAATTGACTTATTTTCAAGCGGGGCTTGTACAATTTGCTTTTTTTATTGCCTATGGGTTAATATCTATTCCTTCTGGTGCATTACTCCACAGAATTGGATATAAAAAAGGAATAATGTTAGGATTAGCAATTATGGGAATCGGCTGTCTTTTATTTTTACCTGCTGCGTCTTTTCGCTTGTTTCCATTATTCTTACTAGGTTATTTCATTCTTGCTTCTGGTATGACCATTTTACAAGTTGCTGCAAATCCCTATGTAACTGTTTTAGGAGATGAAAGAACTGCATCAAGCCGCTTAAACTTATCTCAGGCATTTAACTCTTTGGGTACAACCATCGCACCTGCATTGGGTGCTGTTTTTATACTGAGTGATAATATCAAATCATCAGAGGAGATAAAATTATTAAGTGAAAGTGCTAAGGAGTCGTATATGGAAAGTGAATCATCATCTGTCCAAATGCCTTTTTTAGTTCTTGCAATTGCGCTTATTCTATTGGCTTTGATTGTCAAGAAAATAAATTTACCTCAATTATTGAATACGGCATCCCACTCTAATTACGGAATGGTTTTAGCCAATAAAAAATTGGTATTTGGAGCTGTGGGGATCTTTCTATATGTAGGTGCTGAAGTTGCTATTGGAAGTTATTTAGTGAATTATTTTCTTGATATGAACTTAGCTGAGGTAATTCGGTCGAGTGATATTATGGCTTGGATTGTCTCATCGCTTCAATCAGGTGATCTATCGACAATCGATAACAAAGCTATTGTTGGGTCTTTTGTGATGTTTTACTGGGGTGGAGCAATGATCGGCCGTTTTATTGGATCGTATCTTACGAAAAAGTATAACCCCAATCGAATATTAAGTCTTTTTGCTTCTTTAGCGATCCTGTTTATCATTTTTTCTATGAGTACGACTGGGCTTGTTTCGATGTGGTCCATCCTTGCTGTGGGACTGTTTAATTCTATCATGTTTCCAACAATATTTAGCATTGCGATAGAAGATTTGGGAGATCTTAAACCTCAAGGCTCCGGTATTTTATGTACCGCGATCGCGGGTGGAGCATTTATTCCTCCTTTGTATGGCTATTTTACAGATATATCCGGTTTTAAAATGGCGTTTTTATTATTAATAGTCTGTTATGCTTACATACTCTACTATGGTAAGAAGTCATTAGTGTTGTAATTGTTTGGGTGCGCTGCATTTAATTTTTTGTCCAAATCTCACTCCATAGATGTTTTGGGTGCAGCGCACCGAAACAATTAATCATCAAAAAATTTAAAAATATAGTCACTATTATAATCAACTTTATTTTTTATTAATATTTCTATATATTCCTTTCTGAAATTTTTCTTTCTATGATGTTCTTCCTGGTTTAGAATATAATTAACTACCCTGTCTAGATTTGATCTTGGGTGAGAAAATGCTCCATATCCTTTCTGCCATTCAAAATATGACTTCGATAGTCTATTTTTATTTACCCAGACATTAGATGAGGTCTTAATTCTTTCAACAAGATCGGGAATTAGATGATTAACATTATACCCAATAAATATATGAATATGATCGGGCATGGCATAAATAGCCAACATTTTATGTCCATGGTTTTGCACAATGCCGGTGATGTATTTTTCGAGTTCGATTTTCCATTCTTTTCGAATGAGTGCAGATCTATTTTTAGGTGAGAAAACCAGATGAATATACAATTGTGTGTAGGTGTTTGCCATGTTGATGTAAGATTAGGATTTAGCTGATTCAAAATATTGTTTATTCAACACAGATGGAATAAGGTGAAATACTGAGTTTTTTGATAGTGGTTTCGGTGCGCTGCACCGTACAAATATCGTGGTGCTCTGCACCAAAATGGGGCTTATGATTATTTTTTTGTACAATGATTTGGGTGCTCTGCACCGGAATGAAGATGTATAATCGAAAAGACTTTTGGATGTGATTCTAAGGAGCAGAGCACTTCAAGTTTGTCAAAATGTTATTCAGGAAATAATGTTTTGATGTCCTGCCGGAATGAAGATGTATAATCGAAAAGACTTTTGGACGTGATTCTAAGGAGCAGAGTACTTCAAGTTTGTCGAAATGTTATCCAGGAAATAATGTTTTGATGTCCTGCCGGAATGAAGATGTATAATCGGAAAGACTTTTGGATGCGATTCTAAGGAGCAGAGCACTTTAAGTTTGTCGAAATATTATCCGGGAAATAATGTTTTGATGTTCTGCCGGAATAAGGATGTATAACCGAAAAGACTTTCGGATGTAATTCTAAGGTGCAGAGCACCCAAATCATTGTCGAGATGTTAGCCAGAAAATGATTATTTGGTGCAGCGCACCCTAACAGTAATGGCTAATTAATATTTTCTTCATGGAGATTTAATATAATGTACTTTTATCACTATAGATGATCACTTTATGAAAACACAAATTTCCATCATTTTTGTTTCATTGTTATTATTTTTAGGTTGTCAGTCGATAAGCAAACAATCGGTCAGAAAAACGGCCTACGAATCGGTCAATCCATTTATAGGAACAGGAGGTCATGGGCATACCTACCCTGGAGCTACACTTCCTTTTGCAATGGTTCAATTAAGTCCAGATACACGCTTGGAAGGATGGGATGGTTGTTCTGGTTATCATTATTCAGATTCAATTATTTATGGTTTTAGTCATACCCATTTAAGTGGAACGGGAGTCAGCGATTATGGGGATGTATTGATCATGCCAATACAGGGTGATATTGTTTTTGAAAACGGTTATAGTGAAGGAGTAAATAAAGGTTATGCTTCACTTTTTAAAAAGGAAAGTGAAAAAGCGAGTCCCGGATATTATGAAGTTCATTTGGATAAAAATGATATTGATGTGCGTCTAACTTCTACAAATAGAGTGGGGATTCATGAATATACTTTTAATCAAGAAGGTTCAGCCAATATCATTCTAGATCTTGAACACAGAGATATGCTTCTTCAAAAGAGTGTAGTAATTGTGAATGATAATGAAGTTGAAGGAAGTCGTGTCTCAAAAGCCTGGGCTGCTGAACAGCATATTTATTTTGTGATGAAATTTTCTAAAGCTTTCGATTCACGTGTTTTAGATTCTTCTAAAGCTAAAGCGGCATTTACTTTCGATTTGAATAAAAATGAAAAGCTTTTAGTGAAAGTTGGAATTTCAGCGGTAAGCATTGAAGGAGCGAGAAAAAACCTGAATTCAGAAGCTGATCATTGGGACTTTGAGGAGTATAGAAAGAATGCCAAAATGGTATGGGAAAGGGCTTTGAAAAAGATTGAAATTGAAGAGGCTGATCAAGATATGAAGGCAATATTTTACACTTCTTTATATCATAGTATGATCGCTCCAAATATTTTTAGTGATGTAGATGGAAAATACAGGGGAATGGATCAAAATATTCATCAATCAGAAAATGGACCGGTGTACACTGTTTTTTCTTTATGGGATACTTTTAGGGCTACCCACCCTTTGTATACTATCATAGAGCAAGAAAAAACTAATGAGTTTATCAATACCTTTTTAAATCAATATGAAGCAGGAGGAGAACTACCTATTTGGGAATTGGCTGCAAATTATACCGGCTGTATGATCGGTTATCACTCCATTCCGGTTATTGTGGATGCTTACGTTAAAGGGATAAGAGGATTTGATGAAAAATTAGCGCTTGAAGCGATGGTAAACAGCGCAAATCAAGATAAATTAGGCTTGGGTGCTTATAAGGATCAAGGTTGTATTGCAGCCGGAGATGAGGCAGAGTCAGTATCTAAAACATTGGAGTATTCTTATGATGATTGGTGTATTGCTGAAATGGCAAAACAAATGAAAGAAGATGCTATTTATAATGATTTTATAAAACGAGCTCAATTTTATAAGAACAGTTATAATCCAGAAGTAGGGTTTATGCAAAGTAAAATGAATGGAGGATGGAGTAGTGGATTCGATCCAGCAGAAGTGAATTTTAATTTTACAGAAGCGAATTCATGGCAATATAGTCTCTTCGCTCCACAGGATATAAGTGGTTTAATTACACTTTATGGAGGGAAAGATGCTTTCGAAAAACAACTGGATCAATTATTTACAACTGAGGTTGGATTGAGTGGGAGACAGCAATCAGATATAACAGGATTAATAGGTCAGTATGCACATGGTAATGAACCCAGTCACCATATGGCCTACCTCTATAATTATATTGGTAAAGCGCATAAAACCCAGAAAAGAGTAAATCAAATTTTGACGGAGCAATACCAAAATGCTCCTGATGGTTTAGCCGGAAATGAAGATTGTGGTCAGATGTCAGCATGGTATATTTTGAGTAGTATGGGGTTTTACTCGGTAACTCCAGGACTTGATTACTATGCTATTGGTAAACCTCATTTTTCAAAGACTAAGATCAATCTTGAGAATGGAAATCAATTCATCATCCAGGCCAATAGTTTGAATGATAAGAATATCTATATACAAAGTGCAGAACTAAATGGGGAGGATTATGATCGATCTTTTTTAATGTATCAGGATGTAATGAGAGGAGGGACGTTGGTTTTTGAAATGGGTCCCCAACCTTCAAAAGAATGGGCGGAAGAAGGATCTCCAATATCAATGATCAGTGAAGAATATAAGTTAACACCGAACCCTTATTTTTCTACTGCTTCCCAAACCTTTACTGATTCGATCGTGATCGAGATTAAGTCAGTGGATACTGAATGTGATATCTTTTATAGCATCGATGATTCTGAATATTTCAAATATGAAGAAGCGATCACAATTACGGAAAGTAGTAAGTTAACGACCTATGCGATACGAAATAGGAATAAGAGTTTTGATGTTAGCTCAAGCTACAAAAAGATCAAAGGTGGAAGAAGTATAGCACTTAAGAATGAATATTCTAATCAATATTCAGCGGGTGGTCAAAATGGACTGATCGATTTTCTGGAGGGGAGCAGTAATTTTAGGACGGGTTATTGGCAAGGGTATTATGGCGTTGACTTTGAAGCGATCGTTGATTTGGGTCGAATAGAAAAAGTGAAAATTATTTCCTTAGGAGCTCTTCAAGATATTAAGTCGTGGATTTGGTTTCCTAAAAATGTAAAAATATTGGTATCATCTGATGATATGATATATAAGGAGTTGATATCAATAGAAAATGATTTTCCAGACAACGAATATGGAGCATTTACTAAAGAATTCAGCATAGATCTTCCAAAAGCAATGGAGATCCGCTATGTGAAAATAGTAGCTGAAAACTATGGTGTGTGCCCAAATTGGCATTTAGGTAATGGCAATTCGACCTGGCTTTTCTTTGATGAGATCATGGTTGAGTAGAGAATTCTTTTTTCACCACTTCATATGCCGTTTTATGCTTTCCATAATAATCGATGATACTCCAACTCGGTCCAGGCCAACAATCATTTAACTGCCAAAATAATGTACCCATACAATGGGGTTGATTGCTTTTATGTGCTTTTATCGCCATTTGTAATCCTTTGGCTTGCGTATTTTGACTTAGAGTCACAAACTCATCAAAGCTTTTCGGTGCTTTAAAATATTGATTTATATGGTTTAGGATCAGATCGTTTCCTATATAACTTTTTTGTCTTTTATTCATAGCGGAAGATGCTAAATACAAGCTGCTATCACTCATTACTTTTTTGAGTGAGCCCATTTCAGGAAAAGATTGAAAGCCATATTCAACCATAAATCTACCGACATTGGATTCGAAATTTTCAAAAGCCTCTCTTCCATGCCAAACACCCCAATAATGCATCGAACTATGATTAAAATTTGGAGCGCTGCCCCAATTGCTTAATGGTGTAGTGGGAGTATAGCTACGTTGACCATCATATTTTGTAATTAATTCTGGAATTAGATCATGAAATAAAGCCGTATAGCTACTCCATAAACGAGTCGAATCTTCTGGTGAATAATTATACTGTTGTTGCCAACCCCAATTTTTCCATGCGACCTCTATTTCATTGTTTCCACACCACAAAGCAATACTTGGATGTTGACGCAATCTCTTTATGTTATCGATTACCTCTTGCTTTACATTTTCAATGAATTTTGCATTATCAGGATAAAGACTTCCTGCAAACATGAAATCTTGCCAAACAAGAATTCCGTTTTCATCGCATAGATCGTAGAAAAGATCGTTTTCATAAATACCACCACCCCATACTCGGAGCATATTCATATTTGCATCTCTTACATCCTTTATCAATTTTTTATATTGCTTTTCCTGTACTCGAGGAAGAAATAGATCTTGAGGTATATAATTTGCTCCTTGAATGAATATTGCTTTTCCATTTAGTTTAAAATAAAAGGAGGTTCCTATGCTGTCTTTTTCATTTACTAATTCAATTGTTCTAATACCATAGCGGATCTCCTTACTATCTATTTGTCGATCTTCATAAGCTAATTCAATTTTTTGATCATATAAATGGGCATCACCTGCCCCATTACACCACCATAGCTGTGGATCGTCTATTTCGAATAAATATTCTATTTCATTTTCACCTTTATTTAGATTTTCAAGATGTTTTTTCCCATCAATTATAAATTGATAAACACCCGCTTTCAATACTTCAATCTCAATCTTCGTTAGCATTTCAGCATAGTCTGAATTCAAATGTAAAGTAGTGGTGTAAACATTTAATAGCCTTGCTTTATTCCAGCTATTCAAGGCCACTTTTCTCCATATTCCACTCGTTACAAATCGAGGTCCCCAATCCCATCCAAAATGATAAGCCGCCTTGCGTGTAAAAGAACTAACCTTTGTATCAACATCCTTGCTCTCATTACCGGATGGTAAAAGGAAAGGGTAATTTTCAACTCTTTGTTTGTTATGAAGAATGGGTGATAGAAAAATGATCTTTAGCTCATTATCACCTTCTTTTACAAAGTTTTTTACATCAATATTCCATTTTCGAAACATGTTAGTTGCTTGCAATACCATCTCGCCATTCACATAAATATCAGCATAGGTATCCAAACCATCAAATTGAAGTTCGATCTTATCATTCCTCAGAAAATGATCATCGAGTTGAAAGTGAGTTTTATATACCCAGTTTTCTTCTTCAATCCATCGTTGTTTTTCTTCATTATTTTCCCAATAGGGATCATTGATCAAATTATTATTGAGTAGATCAAGGTGTATTACTCCTGGCACAGTAGCTGGATACCATTCTTTATCACCCATTTTTGAAAATTCCCAGTTAAGATTCAATTCAATAGAGTTGAAAGGGGATATTTTCTCATTCTTATTGCAAGAAAATAAGCTTAAAATAAGTAGTATATAAAGACTATGCTTCATTAAAATAGATCAACAATTGATTTAATTTTTTGTTCATCTTGAACGCTTTGCTTACCCATTCCATCATCATTGTTTTCGCTCGATTTCATGTGACTAGTGAAGTGCAGAGCATCAACATTTGTATTCGCAATGTTAAGCGCATTAACTGCATTAATACCACTACCAGCCATGATTTGAATCCGACCATTAGCTAGCTTTACTAATTCAGATAGTAGAGGAATTCCATCTTCAGCTGTATTTTTTTGACCAGAACTTAGTATGCGGTCAAATCCTATTTCAATAATTTCTTCTAAAGATCTTTGAGGGGAAACACAAAAGTCGAAAGCGCGATGAAAAGTGACCTCTAATCCCAAACGCTTGGCTAATTTATAAAGTAGTTTATTTTGTTTTATGTCGATTTCATTATCTGGGTTCAAGCATCCAAAAACGACTCCTTTTGCACCTGCTTCTATTGCATTGATAATATCGCTTTCCATTATTTCAATATCATCACTTGAATACACAAAACCACCTTCCTTATGTCGAATCATTACATGTATTTCAACATCCTCGATCTCAGCACACTTTTCGACTAAGCCTATGCTTGGCGTCAATCCACCTAAACTTAAAGCTGAGCAAAGTTCAACTCTTTGCACTTTATACTTTTTTGCGAGTACGACAGCTTCGTAAGAATCAGCACAAATTTCAAATATCATTTTACAATTATTTCGTCAATAAAAATCCAAGCATCCGAACCAGCTGCTTCATGCCATTCAGGAACTTTCATAATATTTTTCACCTTGATCTTTAAGTAGCGAAAACTCTCTTCAGGGTGTTCAATTCTCATAGTATAAATAAAATGACCTCGTTGCCGCGGGTCAATATTGTTTTTCGCTTTTCCCCATTCATTCCAATCATTACCATTCGTCGATACCTCTACACTCATATCACTTGGAAGAAAGATCCAGGAATTATTATACTGATAAAAATTTGCTTCTATTATCGAAATGTCACTTCTAATTTCATCTAAATCAAGGATGCATTCCAGATCATTACCCCAGAAGCCTTGCCAATGTCCGTCTCTAAAATCCAAACTCCCTAGTACACCATCAGTCAAGCCACCAATACCACCCGCAGTATACCATTCACTGTATGGGTCAGAAATATATTCGATATTTTTTGTTAACGCTAAATGTGGATGAATTTTCAGGGAAAGAGAATCACCAATTTGTTTATTATTTCTATTTGCAACAGCGATGATTGTACTCTCTTCTAATCGATCAAATTTTAAAATTGATTGATAGCTATGTATAGTTTTTTCACCATTTAACTGGTGAGTAATATCTATATCGGAAATTTTCTTTTCAATGGCTACTTCAATCATATTCGCTGAGGTGTTGATCATATATTGAAAGGGAGTAGTTTCATTTCCATAATTGACATTTAATTGATCTAAAATTGAATAATGAGAGTGTACCCGGTTTTTAAATTCAGCATAGTTTCTTCCCGATGAATCTGACCATAATACTTCGCTCATCGCAAGCATCCTGGGGAATACTTTAGAATCTAAACTATGTTCATTGGGAACATGTTCAGTCCACATATTACACTCACCGCCCAGTATTCTCTTCGACTCTTCTTTATTTAATTCTTTTGGGACAGGGTAAAATGAATATACTTTTTGAAGGTCAATAGCTTTTAAGCCGTAATCTAAATAGGCATGAGATGTAGGAGACATGATAGCTCTGTTCCCATGTCTTATTGCTTCAATACCACCTTGCATCCCTCTCCAGGATTGTACTATCGCGCCTTCCGCAAGTCCTCCTTCAAGTATTTCATCCCAGCCGATAAGTTGCCTGTCATTCGCGTTTAAAAATGTTTGAATCCGTTTAATAAAATAGCTTTGAAGATCATGTTCATCTTTCAAATGCTCATCTTCTATACGTTGCTGGCATCTGCTACACTGTTCCCATCGTATTTTTGGTGCTTCATCACCTCCAATATGAATATATTTTGAAGGGAAAAGTGCAATTACTTCACTCAATACATCTTCCAAAAAGATATATACGCTGTCATTTCCTGCACAATAAATATCTTTAAATACTCCCCAATCATTTGCGACCTCTATTTGTTTTCCTGTACATGATAAATGGCGATAGGCAGCAATTGCCGCTTGAGAATGTCCGGGTAATTCTATTTCAGGAATGATAGTGATCTGCTTTCGTTCTGCATAAGCAACTATTTCTTCAATGTCTTTTTTGCTGTAAAACCCTCCATAGCTACTTCCATCTAATTCTGTTCTCCATGCTCCAACTTCAGTCAGTTTAGGATATTTTTCAATAGCAATTCTCCAAGCCTGATCTTCGGTAAGGTGCCAGTGAAAAACATTCATTTTATATAGGGAAAGAAGGTCAATGTACTTTTTTATAACATCCTTCGTGAAAAAATGTCGGGCACAATCAAGAAGTAGACCTCTATGTTCAAAGGCGGGCCAATCTTTGATTTGGAGATTTGGAATGAAAATATTTCCTCCCGCACTATTGAGCATCGCAAGTTGTTTTATACTTGATAAACCATGAGCAAATCCCTTAAGAGAATTGGCAACAAGGTTAAGGGTTTCATTTTCTACACTTAACTGATATCCTTCATCACCTAATTCCGGATTGTCAATAAATGTCAGAATTATATTATTCTTTGTAATTTTTTCTCCTGCTATATTTAGTTGAACATCCAGTCTTTTTTGAGAAAACATAATAAAATCCTCGACCAAGGGGGTCAATTCTTTATTTGTATAAAAAACTTGAGCATTATTGAACAGGAAATAACCCGGAAAGGTATCCAAACGTTGAGCTTTTGGAATTAATTTATAATTCGCAATACTTGGATGTATGATAGAATCCTGAGTACACGAATTAAATAAAATAATAATAAGTAGAGTAAAAACTATCCTACCACTCCAAATCATATTTTGCATCTACCATTTTATCATTTTTCTTGTCCTTTAAGGCATAATTAAAACCTGAATAGACACTATATCCACCAACTTCTCCCATTTTATTCATAGCAATAAAGCCTACTTGAAGATTTTTCAAGTCTTTGTGTTTTTTCTGAATTCGCTTAACGGCAAGTTTACATGCTTCTTCCGGTTTGTGGCCTTGTCTCATTAACTCTACTACCGTATGACTTCCGGCTATCCGGATCACCGCTTCTCCCATTCCTGTAGCGCAAGCACCACCAATTTCATTATCTATAAAAAGACCGGCACCAATAATTGGTGAGTCACCAACTCTTCCCGGTAATTTATAAGCCCAGCCACTTGTAGTACAGGCACCGGATATGTTGCCTTTTTCATCCATCGCAAGCATGCCGATCGTATCGTGATTTTCATTATTTATTGTCGGAGTTGCAATATTCTTATGTCTTTTCCATTTCATCCATTCCTCTTTGGCTTCCGGGGTCAAAAGGTTTTTCTTTACAAAGCCTTTTTCTATTGCGAAATCTTGTGCTCCTTTTCCCACCATCATAACATGTGGAGTATCTTCCATTACTTTTCTTGCAACAGATATGGGGTTTTCAATTTCCTGAAGATAAGCAACAGAACCACAATTACTTTCATGGTCCATTATACATGCATCTAACGTGACATTACCATCTCTGTCAGGTAGCCCTCCTAATCCGACACTCCTATTGTCTGGGTCAGATTCTGTAACTCTAACTCCAAATTCTACTGCATCAAGAGAACTATTACCCATTAGCATTCTTTTCCAAGCAACTTTATTTGCAGTTAAACCATGATTCCATGTTGAAATAATAATGGGCTTATTTGGTTCCTTTCCAAGGTTTGGAGAAGATTCAATTATTGAATCACCTTTTGCTCCTACAATTTTTGCCACAAATACACCTACGCTTGTAAGTGAAACAGCAGTAATGAAGTTTCTTCTTTTCATGGAATTAAATTTTGATTTCGAGTTGAACTAATGTAATCAAAATGCTCACTAGAAAAGGTGCAGTGTTATTGTCTTCTTTACAATGAAATGTTAGTTGCTGTGTTTTTTAATAGTAGAGACGCAATGCATTGCATCTCTACTATTAAAATCTAAACCCCAAAATACTTTCTTCCAAGCTCGATCAACTCCAATGTTTTTTCTTTGCTACTGCTTTCAGCATAGATTCTCAATAAGGGCTCTGTACCTGATGCTCTAAACATCAGCCATTCATCATCATTGAAATAAAACTTATTACCATCCAGTGTTTCTTTTAAAGAAACTTCTTTATCACCAAATTGAGAAGGAGGATTGTCTTTCAATGCTGCTGTGATATCATCAATTTTCTGACGATTCAAATGAAGATCCAAGCGACTATAGGAGAATTCACCCACTTCATTTGCAATTTCTTGAAGTATCTCTTCAATCGACTTCCCTGTTTCTTGCAGCATTTCCATGATCAAAAGAATATTCCATAACCCGTCTCTTTCAGGAATATGACCTCGAGTTGCAATTCCCCCGGCTTCTTCTCCAGCAACTAAAATATCTTCTTTCAGCATAATAGCTGCAGGATGCTTAAAGCCGATTTTTACAATTTCTAATTCTAAATTAAGGTGTTTACAAAGCGCCTTTATCTTTTGGGTAGAAGAAAATCCGGTCACTACTTTTCCGGTCTGACCTTTATATTTAACAAGGTACCATATCAGGATCAACATGATATGATGTGCATCGATGACTTCTCCTTTTCGATCCATCAATCCTATTCTGTCGGCATCTCCATCTACTGCTA
>JAUVAY010000038.1 GCA_030591505.1 Flavobacteriales bacterium
GGTTTTGTAAAGGAGATTGTATAGAAATAAATACCACTCTCATTTGATTCTGCGAACCAAGTTGTCTCATGAATACCTGGAGGTAAAACTCCTTCATTGAGTACCTTTATCTCAACTCCTGCTACATTGTATATTTTAATCAGGACTTTAGTAGGTAGAGGAAGCTCATACTTTATTTTTGTGTATTTGCTAAAAGGATTCGGATAATTATAAAACAATTGATATCCATCTTCATTCGAAAACTGCTCTATTCCTGTAGGATCACAAGCATCTCCAATACCATTTGAGTTCGAATCTTCTTGACCTGGATTTGGAACTAATGGGCAGTTATCAATATCGTTGTCTACCCCATCTCCGTCAATATCCGTATCACAAATGTCTCCAATTCCATCGTTGTCCATGTCTTCTTGATCTGGGTTGATGGCTATAAGACAGTTATCGACATCATTGTTTACACCATCCCCATCCATATCAACATCACAATTATCACCTGCTCCATCATCATCCATATCAGACTGATCCGGATTATAAGAAAGTGGGCAATTATCGTCGATGTTTATAATGCCGTCACCATCAGTATCACCCTCATCCTCAGTACCAAATGAATCCGGTCCAAGTACATCAAATACCCAAGTGATCGTATCTGCATTATTTCCATACAGATCCTCTACACCTGTAATATCAACTCTGAAAGTAACATCTTCAAAAACTAACCCTGCTGTGTCAGCAACAATAATGATCTTATCTCCGAAACAACCATATTCAAAATTAATTTGATCATTGGTTTCAATATTTGTTAATGAAATATTTTCTGCCGTTAAACCAAAACAATAGATATTCTCACTAAAGTCAACAGAAATCAAATCACCTGCATCTAAAGTTCCATCTGTTGGTGAAGGCAAGCCAAATACAGTAGGAGATGTCCTATCTACAATTCCACTACGAAGTTCAGAATATCTAATAACATCTTCGCATGCAATTTTAGCCCTGATATCATATTCTCCATCAGGAATACCCTCAAAGGACAGCTCCAGTTCTGTAAGTTCAGGTTCCAGTTGACTAACATCATAAAAAACTGCAGTTATCCAGCTATTTGCATCCTTGATTGAATATTGAACTGCAAGTGATTCAAGCGTACTTAAGTCATAATTTGCTAATTGAACCTGTAAGAGATTTTCGTTATCTTCATTTAGAACCCAGTTATTAAACGGTTCTGCGATAGTGATATCTGAGCATGTACTTTGAAAATGTGCAGATAAGCTAACTTCATCATTAATTGAACCATCACATTGAGAAGAAAGTACAAATCTTATGTTATTGTAATCATAGGCCGTTTGTCCACGACTCACGGTTACCGTAGCATCTATTGAACTCCCTGCAGGTATAGTATAAGGCGTAGGTATTCCACCCTGTACTTCACTTCCTCCTAGTGTGATAACAGCTCCGTCAGGATTACTTTCCTGAAGAAATACCAGATCATAAGTTCTTTCCTCATCACTTTGGCTTGTATTGCCTAAACTTAAAATAAATACTGCCGCGTCATCAGGATTCTCGACCTCCTCTACGTAAGTATCTGATAATAATTGAACACCATCTCGCGGTTGTGTGCCGTTTTCCCAAGGACAACTACTTGTCCCGCTTACCATTTTAAACACAGGGGTTCCATACACATAGTCTTCTAAAACATCCACACTAAAAAAATCACCCACGTCATCATCATCAAGAACATATCCAGTAGTAACGGTACTACTTATTCCATTTGTCATAGAACTTCCCACCTCAACTCGAAACATCACATCAACTCCTGCACTTACACCACTTCCGCCAAATTCAAACCCCGCTTCCAAAGCTACATTTTGCTCAATATACATACTAAATTCAATTGAATTTGATAAACTCGTGGTGACTTCCTCACTTGATTCAAATGGAGTTCCAGCACTAAATGATCGGTTTTCTACAAATCCTGCATCATTTTTTAACTGGACATTTAAAGCTAGTATTTGCTCCCAGGTTTGAATCTGATTCTGATAGATATCTGCCGAGTCACTTTCTGTAGCAATGTATATATCGCGGATTTGCTCAAGATTTGGAATCAACACTTCCCGAATATGATTTTCGGTATAAATAAAGGTAGTTTCAAAGCTTTCAGGAGCCATAACCATTTCAACACTATTGTTAACAAGGCAGCTTTCTGCATCATAAGCAATAACATCAGTAAGCGCATATACCATGTTTAATGAAGCTCCTCCAAATACATCCCCAACTTCACCAGTAATATCATCATTTCCTGAAGTTGAAAAATTTTCACTATTGGTTATGCTAAGTGATAATTCTGTTTGACTGGCAACTGTAGTTCCTACTTCGAGAGAACTATTTACCTGGCCCCAAACTTCTGATTCTACGAATACAAACTGACCGGCTTCAAATTTTGCACCTAACTTAACTTGAGCCCATGCATTAACACTTGCTTCAGTAGACCCTGAAATACTAAATGCATGGTTAAATGTTGTGCTTTGATTTAAATAACTATAGCTGGCATCACCGGGTGGATCGCGTAAAATAAGAAACGGAATTTCAGGAGATACACTTACAAAAGTGGCTTCTCTCGGGCGATTTCCTACTACAAGTATTTGCTGACCATAATAATCGCTTTCTCCCTCTACGAAAGCTGTAACTTCGAAAAGGTTTAGATATGGAGAAACAATATTTGGTCTATCAGGAATAAATTCAATAGCCACAGTTCCATCAACTAAATCGAGCGTATCTGTAAATGAAGCTCCTTCACTCGGGTAATAACTTATAACTACATATCCGGTATCGGTATTACAACTACTTCCACCAAAATTTTCTATAACATTTATGTTCAGATTGTACGTTTGTCCCTGTTCAACAATAGGTATTTCATTATACACATCTCCACACCCATAACTATCAAAACCAGTTACCAGCACTTCGGGGGTTTTACGATAAATAAAGTCCAGTGTATAATTACCCGTATTTAGATTGGCCACTTTCGGCATAGCAAAGTACTCTTCTACTTCAATTGCTGTTACGATCTCCGTGTCCTCAGGATAGAAGTCCAGCATTTCGACAAAATAATTCCAAGCGGGTAGCCTAATACTGTAATGTCCAAGGTTATCACTCGTGATGGTGGTATCAAAACAAGCCGTACCTTGAGTATAAATTCTTAGGTCAGTGGTACCAATATAGATATCACATGGTCCGGAAACCACTCCCTCAAGCAAGAATGTGGTAGTATCCTCAAACAAAACATTTCCTAGATCGTCTCCAATATAAAATGTACTTTCAGAAGGCAGAAAACCATGATTGTAAAACTGTGGTTTAAAGGTGTATTCCCCCGTACTTTGAACGGTTAATACAAACCTGCCATCCTCACCAGTTAAGTAATTCATCTGAAAATCATCTACCAATATTTCAACATCTTTTTCAAAACAACTATCCCCATTAAAAACCTGGAATACGCGTCCTGAAACAGTAAATGATGAGGTATCAATAAAATTAATATTATTAAAAGAGTGGTTAGCAAGCTTCAATAAAAAGGTATCAGAAACCGGACTAAAACCGTGATCTTCCAGGTAAGGAGTGATGCTAAAACTTGCTGAATCGTGGTAATAAATATTTTGAATATAGAAATTACCCTGCCCATCAGTCGTGTCACAATAAGTTGTTATTGAACCTTGTGGAACATCTGTAGTACGTTCAGCGCAAACCGCTACTCCGGAAACTGGGCCACCGGTAGGTGAAGTCACACTTCCGCTTAGGGAACCGTTAGGTATTCTATACCCAGGTGCAGAATCTGTACGGTATATCGTTGTCCCTGTAAATGGTGTAACAGTATATGTATAAGTATAACCTGGGATGGGAACTCCACCCTGGTCAAGATCGGATGTACTAATAGCAATTGGGCTATCAACCGTAGTAACAAATTCAGGAATTCCATCTTCCTCAGTACGCTCTATGGTCATTTTCTCCATAAAGATATTATCAGTACGATCCCATAATATTTTAACACCTGAGGCTAAAGACTCAGTTCTTACATTAAGGTCAAAAACCCTCCCATTATCAGCAGCATCCCTTACAGATTCTTTGTGCGCATAATAAGCTGAATGAGTTACCACAGCATATTCATATTCAACGCCTGGAATAGCCGTATTATCTGACCAAGATTCATCCGAATCTTCTGCAGTACCCACAAGCACATTATCTCTGTATATTCGGTAATCGTATCTGTCTGCTGGAACATCCGTTGGACTTCCAGTCCAGGTAACGAGTACATGTGTATCATATTCGTCGTATGATGCCACAACATTTGAAGGGGGTTTTATTCTGACAGTAGTAGCATTTTTACTCACCTGCCCCTCCCAATAATCACATAACCAACCCGTATGATGAACATCAAAATTGAAAGTTGCTGTTAAAGATGGTCCAATAGAATTACTGTAAGTTGATCCTTGATAGCTACTGACATTATAAACAAAATAAGTTTGTCCCGAAGAGTTATCATAATCATAGTAGTCGATTTCAAGTGTTGTACCGGTGGCAACAGCACAAGCATTTGAAATTCCCGTCCATGTAGCATATATGTACTGATCGCTTCCATTACTATTAGCAATAAAAGTCGACTCGTTTAAATCAGCGGGCCCCTTAGCATCTTGGCCGTAAAACTGAAGAGGTACAATAAGAATTATAGTAAATAATAATTTAGATAAAGCTTTAAAATTATAAGTAAATAATATTTTCATAACATTTTTTTTTACATATACTAAATGTAATGAATAAAAAGACGCTATATATATGATTCATATCACTTTTAATTGATTGATTATTGTTTTTTATAAAGCAAACAAACTAATCATTCAGATAGGTAGATTTTGTAATATATTCATTCTATTTTACTTATCTATAGTTATATAACGTCTCTAAGGTTAATATAACAGGAGCAATAATTTATTATAGATCCTGTGCGAAAAGTTATAAATACTCTTTGAATCCTAAAGCTGTTTTTATTTGTTTATTTACCCATAATTAAAGAAATGGAATGGTGTTAAGCGAACCGAAGTTAAAACCGTGCGCGGAGATGCTGGAACTGGATTTGTTTTGATACAGAAAGAAGATGGGAATTGGGAATACTTAATGCCTGCAGAAAGTGGATTTTATTTACCTTTTAATTCGCGACGGATCTTATCTGTTAAGCGTGGAGAAATTGAATCCTATATTATTGGGAATAACCATGGTCCGTTAATAGTGGAGGATTTGAAGTGAGAAGTGAAAGGAATGAAAGGAAGTGAGAGGAGTTAATTATAATTCTTAGTTTTAAACAATAAACACATAAGTTGTATAACACCAATGGTGTTATTCAATTGTTAGCCTTCATTATGACAAACTAAAACCATGATAAAATTCTTTAGAAAGACTAGGCAAAGACTTCTGACTGAAAATAAATTTAGTAATTATCTGATTTATGCACTCGGTGAGATAATACTTGTTGTTTTAGGGATTTTAATTGCTTTACAAATTAATAATTGGAATGAAAATAGAAAAATAAAAAATAAAGAAATAGAAACTCTCAAAGAAATACGTTCAGATTTAATACAGAATATAGATGACATTGATGTAAATATTAAATCTTTAATAGTAAGTAAAGAGGCAAACGAAATTATTATTGATCACATTGAAAATAGTTTACCGTATAACGATTCTCTAAGATATTATTTTGCCAATTTGTATCCATACATTGTATTTACTATGAATCAAACAACTTATGACAATCTTAAACAAATAGGGTTGAACTTAATATCTAATGATTCATTAAAGAATAATATATCAGATCTTTATGCAAATCAATATAGTTCATATCGGATGTTCGAAAAAACTTATCTGGTGGAACACCACAATAATTACATCAAGCCAATATATATGGCTGAATTCAACTCTTTTGAAGTTAAATCTTCATTACAACTAATAAACTATGAGCAGTTCTTAACACACAAACAATACAAACAAGTTATGAATTATTCAGTAAGTATGTTCGCAACTTTTATTAGAATTCAATCAAACCTTAAAGTGAATATTGAAGAATTAATTATTGAAATTAATAAGGAGCTTGAAAAATAAAATATCGAAAGGCTAACACCAGAAGTCGTTGCACAACCCTTCCAAAAGAGTAAAAAAGAGGGCTAAAATCTATTTAACATAACGCACGTTATGAGCCTTCCGTTCTTATTGTCAGTAAATTAATTGGAAAATATAGTGGCTTAAATGGACTTAGAATGGCTGGTCAACATAAGCCGGAATAAGGTGTTTCAGCATGGCCGGAATTTCCATAGTACTGTTTAGTGAGTTTATATTGACTGAAATACGAAAAGAAATGACAATTGCCGAAATAAGCCATCTAATAGGATTTATATTCGTGACTGTTTTTTTGCCTTATACAAGAGTATTTTAGATAATTATTTATTCGGATTAGTAATAATGATTGTGAATATTTTAATGAATTTTTATCCTTCATTATTGCAACAGGAAAATAAAAGACGAATTGACAAATTGATTGCAAGAAAAACCGTAGCTGACAAAGTATAAAAATAATAAGGTTTAGGAAGAGTATTTGATTGTTCAACACAGGGTCAAGAAACTGACAAAGAGCGGTTAGGGGGAGCGGTTCTTTTTTAAGTATAATGTCATCCCCTCCGAATTAGAAAACTCTTTATTGTAGATTGAATTATTATTATTAAATTGTAGGGAGTAGTAAACTACAAGTTAAAATGTAGTGGGTAACATTAAATTAAACGTTCTATAGGCATGACACCATTCAATTAGATTTTGAGTGACAGTATATAAATTAATCAACAAATATTAATATGAAAAGATATCAAATTCTGGTGGTATACCTACTTGTATTTGGTTCTGTTAATGCTCAGGAAGTGATTTCCACACAGGGAGATTCTTACATGAATGTGAACGGATCAATCGATTTTACAATCGGAGAAACAATAATAGCCACTGGCACCGACGGATTTAATGATATTACTCAAGGCTTCCATCAAACAAATTGGAACTTTGTAGGCATAGAAGATCATGATTTATCGTATCAGGCTACAATTTATCCAAATCCTACTGAAGATGTATTGAATATAAAGGCTCCAGTCTTTAATAATGTTCAGTACATAATGTATGACGTTAGCGGAAAAATTGTCATGAAAAATATTCTCAGAGCTGAAGTAACATCTTTAGAAGTTACAGGTCTTGCATCTGGACAATATTCGATTGTACTATACGATCAAAATGAAACTAAAATAAAATTATTCAAACTAATAAAACTACAATAGAATGAAAAAATTAATTCTATCAATTGCTGCGATCGCGGTATTTAGTCTAAGCTCATTTGCACAAACTCCAGAGGGTTTCAAGTACCAAGCCGTAGTAAGAGATGCTGGAAATATAATATTAACAAATCAATCGGTTGGTTTTCAATTAACAATCCTTCAAACTTCTCCAGATGGAACAGTTGTTTATACTGAAACATTTGCTGCAACGACAAACGATTATGGATTGGTAAACCTTGAAATCGGAACAGGAACAACAACTGACGATTTCTCCATGATAGATTGGTCAGCGGGACCTTATTTCATTGAAACTGCTATCGACAATACTGGTGGTATGGCTTATTCAGTGATGGGCACTTCTCAATTGATGAGTGTTCCTTATGCATTATATGCTTTGAATGCAGAGAACGTGGCAAATGATATGATTGATGACGCTGATGCTGATCCGACTAATGAGTTGCAAGATTGGGCAAGTTTACCAAACATACCAGCTGATATTGCTGATGGTGACGATGTTGATGACGCTGATGCTGATCCGACTAATGAGTTGCAAGATTGGGCAAGTTTACCAAACATCCCTGCCGATATTGCTGATGGTGACGATGTTGATGATGCTGATGCAGATTCAACGAACGAAATTCAATCGTTAAGTCTTTCTGGAAGTGATTTAACAATATCAGGTGGAAATACTGTTACTCTTCCTGATGTAGGGGTAACTGGCTCTGGAACATCAAATTACATGACTAAATTCACTTCAGGAAACACCATTGGAGATTCTCAACTAAGAGATGATGGTATTGGTCTTGCCGTTGGTACAACTCCAAATAGTGACTATATGCTTTATTTATATGAAACTCAATTAACAGCTGATGGGGATGGTCAATCATCTCTAATGGCTAGAAGAACGAGAGATTCACAAAATGACGGTACTGGCTATGGATATTCAGTTACTAATACTGCCGTAAAAGGATATAACTACTGGGGAGATGTTTACACTTTTGGTGTAGGTGGATTTAGCTATAATGATTACACGAGAACTGGTGGAGTTATTGGAGCATATCAAGGTGGAACTTACTGGGGATCTCTTGGATACAAGAATAGTGCTTCTGCAACATTTGGTGTTTATGCAACATCTGCTTTAACTGTTGGTACAGGTTTACTTCCAACAAGTGCTGCAATCGGTATCGGCGGTGGTTTCTTTGGTGACCTTGTTGGCTCAACTTCTCAAGGAGCTGTTATTGGTCAACTAAATTCTGGTGATTTATTCGCGCAGTACAACAAAGGAAATGTCTACACATTAGGTAAAAATGTTGAGCTCGTTAAAACAAATGAGAGCATCACTCCTGTATATTCTGTTTCAAGTGTAGAGGCCACTATTTATGCAAAAGGATCTGCTCAGTTAACGAATGGAACAGCATACATCGAATTCACAAATGAGTATAAAACTTTGTTAGGTGAAAATCCTATAATTACTGCAACTCCAAACGGAGAGTGTAATGGTGTTTATATTTCATCAGTTGACAAAAATGGATTTACAATAACTGAATTAATGAGTGGAAGCAGCGATGCTACTATTTCATGGATTTCAGTTGGTAACCGTATCGATAATGATAAAATGGATTTGGCTACTCAAATTGTTAGCGCTTCAACTTTTGACCGTAACGTTCAACAAGTACTTTACTCTGATGGAAACATTGAAGGAAGTGCTAAAGGAATGTGGTGGGATGGAACTACAATTCAATTTGGAGCAATTCCTGCTCATTTGACAAACGTTGAAAGTAAGGATTAAGAATTAGTTTTAAAGGGAGTGGCTGTGGCCACTCCTTTTTTTATTATGAAAAAAACGACAGCTTTTTGTTTATTATCACTAGTAGCCATTGTATCAAATTCTCAAGACTCGACGCAATACTCCTATTTACAAGAAGTCGTTTCGTTTTTAGCTTCAGATTCTTTACAAGGTCGAGCAGCTGGATCAAATTATGAAACTATTGCTGCCGACTATATTTACGATGAATTCAAAAAAAATAAACATTGTAAAGTTTACCGTCAGAAATTCCATTTCTCACATGACTCCACAGATTACAATTCGCAAAATATTATTGGGTTCATTAATAATAGATCAAAAAAAACAATTGTAATCTCTGCACATTATGATCACCTAGGAACTGGAGGAGAGCTTTCGCATAGTAAAGGATCCAATGAAGTTCATAACGGAGCTGATGACAATGCTTCAGGCGTGGCTTTAATGCTAAACTTGTCTCAAGAGTTATCAATAAACAAAGGAGAATATAATTATCTATTCCTTGCACATTCTGGACACGAATTAGGGCTTCATGGTTCAAAATACTTCATAGAAAACCTAAAACGGAAGTATAAAAAAATTCATTTATTTATGAACTTCGACATGATGGGAAGGCTCACTGAAAATAAATTATATTATGATGCTTCATTTGATATTTTAGACAGTTTGAACTTCCAATCTACGGATCAAATAAAATTTAGTAAAAGCATTTATGATCGTATTAACACACTTGATTCAAAATGGTTCGTGGTAAAGAATATCCCCTCGGTTACGCTCAGTACGGGGAGACATATAGACTATCATAAAGTCTCTGATGATGTTAGGTTTATTAATTTTAATGGAATGATAGAAATTAAAAAATCTTTACTGTCATGGATTCTCTCATATCCATAATAGTTTTTGCAATAATAATTTCTATCAGAACCAATTGACAATTGGTTAAAAGCACAGATTGATAGTCAAGAACATACAAGTAAAAGCGAATTGATTAATGACTTAAATAAGACAAGCCAGAAATCAACAACCACTTTCATTTGAACCTGTTGAGATTATTAAAATAGGATAAAGACGAAGTGTTTGTGGTTATGACTTGCTAGACGTAAAATAAGCCCGTTTAACTATGCCATAAACTCCTGGATAAAAAGCATCTATACTATTTCATCTACGCTAAAACAGCTTAAATTTAGCCTAAGTAAAAAATGACGGTGGTTTTTAGACGAACTGGCGTTAGGCTTAATACTAAAAATCAAAATTATAGGTTTTGTTTGATGAACTAAATAAATATAAAAATAACGGACACTTTTTCTATGACGGAAAAGCGTTAATGAAAGAAGTATGTAATGCACCTGAAGAAGGCATTGGAGTCTATATCATTTATAGATTAGCTCACGGAAATATTGACCTGGTTTTCATTGGATCTTACGGAAAAGTTATTCAAAACCCCACCTTGGAGGTAACAGAAAAAGGTTTGATAAAAGAAATAACAAAAGGATCAAAATTAAACGACTGGAAAATTAAAATTTTATCTGAAGATATTGATGCTCTTGATATTTATTGGTTTGAAACTTTTGATAAGGAGCCATATGATATTCCATCTACAATTAAAGGAGTGATAATGCAAAAATATTTTGATGTTCACCGGAATATACCTCCCTGGAATAATGAATTCTGAACCGTACTAAAGCACAACAACAGTAGTCGTTGCACAAGCCCTCCAATCCCGAAGTATCGGAAGTATCGGAAGTATCGGAAGTAAAAAAGTAGCTAAAAGATATTTAACATAACAATCATTATGGTACTTCCGGTCTTATTATTTATAAAAGCATTGATAAATTATGAAGCTTAAATTATCTTCAACTCCGTCATTATTGAATTACTTTCTGCAAATACCTTTCTTCTCCATTATCTAGGTATACAAAATACTCACCTTTACACATATCCTTTAAAGAGATCTTGTTCTGCCCGATTTTTAGAACTCCCATACGGATACAATTCCCTTCAGAAGTAAAAATCATATACTCCCACTCATCCACTAATTCTAAGTGGATAATTATATTCTCCTTAACGGTTGTATCGGATACTTTGATTCCAACTATCTCCTTATTCTCATAGCTCTCCTTTTCACTAGCATTCAGAAATAAAGAAGTTGAAAAAGTAATGCTTACAACTAAAATTATGATTCTATAAATCGATTTCATGTTCGTCTTTTTAAGCAATTATTTACTTATAAAAGTAGAGAGCAAAAGGTAATTACAAAATGATACAAGTCAGTTATTTGGTAATAATTAATTATTACAAATTATACCTTATCTGTTGTTTTACAAACACTTAAAACCAGTGCAGTTTTAAAATATGTCAGAATAATTATCATGACATTTTAGGAAAATGGTTCAATATCTATGGAGTTGAAGAAATTCATTGAAGAAAATTTTGTCAATTAATATATTCATCGTAATATTGCAATGTAAAGATTTAATAATGGGCGTAACAAAAACAACACTGTTTACTAAAGAACAAAACGAGATCGCTTCTCTTGCCAAGGCATTTGGGCATCCGGCACGCGTTGCAATCATCCAGCAATTATTAAAAAGTAATACCTGTATAAATAGTGGACTGGTTAAAGAATTGGGGCTAGCACAAGCAACAATTAGTCAACACTTACGGGAATTAAAAGAAATGGGAATCATAATAGGAAATATTGAAGGTGTATCGATCAGTTATTGTATCAATCCTGCAAAATGGACTGCAATGCAAGAGCTATTCAATAATTTCTTCCAACAATTTTCTTGCGAATCAGATAATTGCTGCTAAAATTTTTTAACCTAATGCATCGTAATATTGCAATATATAAACAAACATAAAATGAAGACAAGTTATCCACGAATGCACGCATCCTTTTATGTAAAGGACCTTAAGAAAACAATTCAGTTTTACACACAGTTTTTTGGACAAGAACCTGACAAAGTTGAATACCGTTACACCAAGTTTACACTTGAAGAACCATCGCTAATTATTTCTTTTATAGAAAACCCAGAAAAAGTACAATCCAATTTTGGCCACCTTGGCTTTCAAGTGGATAGTGTAGAAGAATTGAAAAGCAGATTAGAAAAAGCTAAAGCCAAAGACTTAGTAAAACTGGAAGAAATAGAAACTTCATGTTGTTATGCTGTACAAGATAAGTTTTGGGTCTCCGATCCTGATGGTATTCAGTGGGAAGTATATTTTTTCCATTCGGACTCGAAATTTAACGACCCGCAATATTCTATGGAAGAAACACAAGAGACTGAAAACTCCGAATGTTGTACTCCGGAAGAGAGTACCAAGGCAATACAGAATTGCTGCTGAATTCTCACTCAACCCATATAACTTAAGTCCACCGTATCACTATGGTGGACTTTTTTTATATCTAATGGCCCGGATCTTTAAATGTGATTTTTGTCACATTTCCATCCTTTCACACTATTGTGACAATTCAACATTCCAGAGCTTCTACTTTTGTCTCAGATTTCTAATAATAGCTACTAAAGATAAGCCTGAAAAAAAATCACTATATTTAAATCATTGAACCTCTAACACTTAAAACATGAAAAACGTTACACTATTTATTCTTGCAACACTATTTACATTGAACATAAGTTCGCAGGAAGTTGATGACTTTATATTTCTCGGCGCAAACTATGTTAATCAATCTTATTATAGTTTAAACGACGGTGAAGTAGCTAACGTTGACAACACCGATTGGGATATTGCTTTTGAGGCAACTTCATTTGGAGTGGGTGTTCGTATCAATGGACAAATGGGAACGAATTTATACTCTTACCCTGATGGAGATACATCAGATTGGTCTAACCTTGATACTATTGGGATTTCAACATGGGTACAATCATTCGACTCAGATGTTGCATGGAGCGATGGCGCTTTTAATAGAGGTGTTGATACTACAAATGATAATGATTATGGTTGGGGAATCTACAATCCTATTACTCATCACGTAGTTGGAGATTCATTGTATGTTATAGAACTCTCCGATGGTAGTTTCAAAAAAATATGGATTGAAGATATGTATTTGAACGATATTACCTTCCGATTTGCTGAAATCGATGGATCGAACGAAACAAGCGTAAACTTCGATAAATCAACTTACACAGGAAAGAATTTTGGCTATTACTCCATCCAAAACGAGGAGGAAATTGATAGAGAACCAGATTCAGATACATGGGACATTGTATTTACTAAATACATTGGACTTTTTGACGCGGAAACATATTGGTCGCTTACCGGAGCCATGCACAACAATAATGTTACCACTGCTATGGCAGATGACGTTGATGTGAGTACAGCACTTTGGTCAGACTACGATATGACCGACTCAATTGCACGAATAGGTTGGGATTGGAAATGGTTCAATTTCACAGCGCTGGAATACGAGATCATTGAAGACAGGTGTTACTTTGTAAAAGCTCAAGATGGAATCGTGTGGAGACTCATCTTCATAGGTTTTATTGGTAGCGGTAGTGGAGAAATTGATTTCACCATAGAAGAAGTAGGATTAATTCTTGAAGTGAATGAATATGTAACTACAAATGAGTTTACTATGTATCCTAACCCACTTTCTTATGGAAATCTTACGCTTGACATGACAAGTACCTCATCAGAAGTTTTTGTCAGCATTATTGACCTTAGTGGAAAACAAGTGTACTCGAATAAATATTCGAATCAAGGATCGCAAATACAACGCTTAGACCTTAGTGATCTTACCAGTGGATTGTACATTATTTCTTTGGAAAGTGATCTAGGTAAGATCAGTAAGAAATTGATCATCAACTAAATTCATTTCATTTTCACTTATAATGAGGCGATTATTTTGGCAAATTTTACTATTTGCATGGGCTAGCTCTGTTGGAGCCCAAACAAAAATAGAAGTAGTAGATAATGAGAAAAATGGCTTGCCTTATGCTCATATCAATTACAAGGAATTAACTGCTGAAAAATTTAATACCGTACTTACCGATCTTGATGGTATTGCAGAGATTCCCCTTTCTTTTTGTCAAAATAATCCCACATTCATTCTATCTATAAGTTATGTAGGGTTGTTAAGCATTGAAAACGACACCGTAAAAACGGGAAAAACGATAAAATACACTTTAAAAGAAGATCCAATTAGTTTGGGTCAGTTGGTAGTTACAGCGCAATACTCACCTAACGACCCCGAAAAATCAGTCCATAAAATATCAATCATAACAAGTGAAAAGATCGAAACAATGGCAGCAGTTACCTTGACCGATGTTTTAGCCAATGAATTAAACATGAACATCGTTCAGGATAATATTCTGGGGAGTCAAATTAGTATGCAAGGGCTAGGTGGTGAAAATGTAAAGATCTTAATTGATGGTGTTCCTATGATCGGTCGATCTGATGGGAATATCGACCTTAACCAGATCAATATGGCAAATATTGAAAGAATTGAAGTTGTTGAAGGTCCGATGAGCGTTAATTATGGTACAAATGCACTGGCTGGTGCTATTAATTTGATAACTAAAAAAGGAAGTGCACAAAAATGGGAAGGTGGTATTCATGCTTATACAGAGAGTGTAGGAAAATACAACCTTAATGGTCATTTAAACTATCATGTAGGTGCTCACCAACTGGGTATTTCAGGAGGAAGGAATTATTTTAATGGTTGGAATCCGGGTGAAAAGCCCTATGAAAACATTGAACCCATTGCAGATTCTACTCGATTTAAACAATGGAAACCTAAGGAACAGTACATGTTGAATTTTCAATATGCTTATCATTATTATGATTGGAATTTCAGGTTTAAAAGTGATCTCTACGATGAAAAGATAACAAGTAGAGGATACCCAAGAAATACATGGGCTTTTGATGATTACTTATATACTAAGCGGTTTGATAATTCCATTAATGTGAATGGAAAGATCTCAGAAAATTTTTCAACTACTATTTTAGCCGCCTACAATATTTACGATAGAATAAAAAATTCATATGTAACGGATCTAACAACCATTAATCAAGTTTTAATTGAAAATCCGGAAGAACAAGATACTACCCGTTTTAATTCATGGACTTTAAGAGGAAGTATTGCGAACATAAAAGCAAATACAAAGATAAACTATGAATTTGGCTACGATATTAACCTTGAGGAAGGAGAAGGAAAAAGAATTGATGATGGAAAACAAGAGCAAAATGATTATGCCTTATATGCTAGCACCGAATACAAACCATTTTTAACTACCATCATTCGACCGGGCTTAAGAATTGCACATAATAGTAATTATGACCACCCTGTGATTCCTTCATTAAATATCAAACAAGATATCGGAAAGGTTGCTCTTCGACTATCCTATGCACTTGGCTTTAGGGCTCCATCACTAAAAGAACAATATCTCTATTTTGTTGACTCGAACCATAATATTCAAGGTAATCCTGATCTTAAAGCCGAAAATTCTAATAATTTTAATTTCTCAGGTAAATACACGACAATAGTTAAAAACGCATTGTTCAAAGTAGAATTATCAGGGTTTTATAATACTGTCGAGAACAAGATCGACCTTGTCTTTCTTGAAAGTACGGATTGGACCTATATCAATATAGACCGATATAAAACCACTGGAGCAAATGCAAATTTCAAAGCAGATTTTCATCACTTTAAGGTCGGTTTAGGAGCATCCTATATTGGAAGAAATTATGAATTTCAAAGTGAATCTGAATCAGCAGGATTTATCTGGACGCCAGAAGGCCAAGTGAACATTGGATATGAGTTCACTTCAATTGGTTTAACGACAGCACTTTTCCTCAAATACCAAGGAGATTTACCTTCTTTTAGAATTGATGACACTGATGTTGTTGAGATTACTTATGTTGAATCATATACTTGGGCTGACCTTACCATTAGCAAGTTATTCTGGGATAAGCAAATAAACACATCCATTGGTATAAAAAATATTTTTGACGTAACCTCAGTTGCAAGAGGTAGCAGTGGAGGAGCAGTACATTCAGATTCGGAAACTCAATCAGTTGGTATGGGAAGGAGTTTTTTTATCTCATTGATATACAATTTTAAAAGCAAGAAATGATGAGAAACTATATTTTGCTATTTACTATTATCGGTTTATTTCTACAATCTTGTGAGAAAAAGGAGATTCCTATACCAGTTCCTCCTCCTGGTGACCTCACAATTCAGCAAATAGAAATGGGAGGGTATTATAAAAACCAATTGTTTTATAGCTTAAAAAACAATGAGGTAGTAAGTCAAAATATCAAAACAATTTGGGATCTTTCATTTGAATCATCCGATGAAGGGTGGCATGTTCTCTTAAACTCTTCAAAATTAATGGCTGCCTATTTTTACGAAGAAAGGTCATTTAGTGACGAGCTAAATTTAGATGAAGCTAGTTGGACCTGGGACACACAATCGGGGAGTTTAGATTCAACTGCGATTGGAGATTGGAGAAATTTGGAAGGGATATATGTGATCGACAGAGGGTATAACCATGTTGGAACCCATAAAGGGTATAAAAAATTGCAATTAATTTCTTCGAATAGTCAGACTTTTGAAATTCGATATGCCTCTCTGAATGGGGATGAAGAAATGACCTTAACTGTTAACAAGGACAAAACTTTAAATTACACACCTTTCTCATTTGAACCAGGAAGCGAATTCCCTGAAGTAATGCCTGACAAGAACACTTGGGATCTTGAATTTACCCAATACACTTTCATTTATTACGACCTTGAAGAAATAACTCCTTATCTCGTTGTTGGCGTATTATTAAATAGGAATAATGTTAAGGCGATATTAAAAACGGACATTAATTTTGAAGATATTGATCTGGATTATGCTACACAAATAGAATACAGTAATGCCATCGATGCAATAGGTCATGATTGGAAATACTATAATTTTGATGAAGGTTTTTATAGCGTTTTATCCGAAAAATCATATGTCATTATTGATGTTGAAGGGGTTTATTACAAACTACATTTCATTGATTTCTATACAGAAACAGGAGAAAAAGGCGCTCCAAAATTCGAATTTCAAAAATTATAAGTAAAGCTTTTTCTTATTTCATTTTCATTATATTTGAGCCGCTACTCTTGTAGATAAAAATTTTGCTAATTATTAATAACTCAGAAAAAATGCGTGTAAAATATTTTACCCTCCTGCTTTTACTTTCACTATTTTCAAGTGAATACCTTTCAGCACAAATGATCATCCTATCCGGTCCGGAAAGAGGATCGTATCATAGTTTTGTAAATGATATGATCAACGTTCTTGAAAATGACTCAATCAGAGCATTTACAAATGTTTCTACCAATGGTGCGGCATATAACTTCAATGAATTAGCTGATCCTAATACACCAGTAAAAATGGCTATGATGCAATCGGATTACTTGTATTATATGCAAATGCTAGACAATAAGAACAATACAGAAAGAACCAACAATATTAAAGTATTGATGCCTTTGGGAAATGAAGAGATTCATATTATTACACGTGAAGAAGATAATTTGACTTCTCTTACAGATCTTGCAAAAAAGAGAATTGCATGTGGTACTGAAGGACAAGGGACTTACGCAACTGCTATTTTAATAAAAGATAAATCTCGTGTGTTTTGGAATACGGAGGTACTTCATTTTGAAAAAGCATTAAAAGACCTTATGGGTTATAAAATTGATGGATTTATAATGGTAGGAACTGCTCCACTTCCAGGAATACAGTTCAACCCTCAATCTGTAGTGACCAAGCTTTCTATAATGAATTTAGAAAATGTTAACGACTGGGCTCAATATTACCAGCCGGAAACTATCGCTGCAGGAACGTATAAATGGCAAGAAAATGATGTTCAAACATATAGTGTAAAAACTGTTTTAGTTGTAAATGAATCAAAATTGACGCAGGAAGATCGCGAAATGATCGAGATTTTTACACAGAAAATTAAGTCGAGCTACACAACATTAGTTGAAATTGGTCATCCGGGTTGGGTAGAAGTAAATTTTGCTGACTGGGACCCTAGCAACTGGCCATTATTCTTCAAATAGGAACTTCATTAAGAAATTGAAAAGGCCCCTCCTGGTAACTATCGGGATGGGCCTTTTTTTGTTTAATTATTTCAGTTATAATCCTGTCACCCTTTCAGGGTTTAAGGATGGTGAAAATCCAAGCAAAACAATACAAATCCCGAAGGGATGGTAGAATTATAACTAAGTCGGAATAAAAAGACAAGAAAATCCCGAAGGGATGACATTATATAAATTTTACGTAAAGAGGATTAAGGTTTACTTTGCGCACCAACCTTTGTGGTCTTTACGCTGTCGCTGGAGCTTTAGCGTAAGCGTTGCGAGAAACCTAGCAAAAATTTAACTTGTAAAGTAGTGTAAAAGGAGTTGCTTTATCTATGCCATAACCACTTTGTTCCTCACCTCCTCAGCAACTTTCAGACAATCATTTACTTTCTCAACCGATAAGCAATAGCGCGACATATCACAACTGTCTTTATCCAGGCAATCCAATTGATAAATATCAACCTTCGAAAATTCAGGGTCTAGAATCAAACATTTTTCATATCGCTCTGTCAGTGAAGAAAGAGATTGTGGATCTACATTGTTCTTTAATAAATAAGCACTAATAAAAAGATCCATTGTCAACTTTGTACCTCGACAGGCTGATAAGGTAGCAACGTCTTCCTTTGGTCTATTCAGTTCTTCCAATGCTGTTTCCAGCATCCGATTTCCATTATAGATCATTTGATCAACTTTTTTATTATTCATAGTGAGGCAATTATTTATAAAAAAGCTTCCAGCCTTTCTTCTCTTAAAACCTTAAAGGAAGAAATGCCGGAAGCTAATATTATCTAGTTCAAACTTGCTTGACGCTCTTTCAGAACATCAGCAACGCTCAAGCCTTCTTTATCCATTCTTGCTAACAACTCACGTTGCGCCAAATAGTCTTTATTTTCAACACCTGCTCTACTTTGAAGAATTCTCCATGCTTTTCTTCTTTCTACAACAAAGGCAACCATTTGTCGTGTCACAACATGATACACTTCATTTCCTTTTTCATCATAATCAATTACATATACTCCTTTCTTAGGAATAAATGCTCGATGTGTAGGATCAGTGTGCTTACGATGAACAAGGTCATTCATAGTAACGAATTCTATCTTTTCATCTAAAGGGATCATACCTTCTACCGCTTCTTTCTTCACTATTTTATGGTGATTACGGAAACGAGTTTCAGTAAATGTCCAATGAGCAACATTGAAATTATATCGCTTACGAGTAACTGGAACAACTTTTTGTGCCCAGTCACGGTTATACGCTTGGTTGGTTTTAATATTCAACACATCTTCATAACGTTCTCCTAATGAAGGGTTATAAACAAACTCAGCCATACCTCTACTGTCTCTTAATCGTAAAGCCTGGATCTGTGCCGCATAATCAGGAATTCCATGTTCCGGCATACACGATGTAAATGCTTGGAAGAAAGAAGCTCCTCGATAATACAATCCGTCGAGTAATGATTTGAATAATGTAGCAGAATTTGCAAAGGAAACTTGAGCAATAAATGGCGAACCATGACCTCCAAGGAAGGCTTCGGCTACCGATTTACGTTCTGTTTGTTTTCCTTCTGAAGCAGGACCATATTGATTCATATCGAATCCACCTGTCATTGGTGAAGAATCAGAGTTCTGACCACCTGTATTAGAATATACTTGCGTATCAAGTAGCATAATATTCACATTTGGTCTGTTCTGAAGCACTGCTTTAGAAACATTTTGGAAACCAATATCTCCCATACCACCATCTCCACCGATTGCCCATACTTTAGGCATTTCAATAACCTCATCATCGGTCATATCATAATCGCTAAAATGAGTATACATGAAATAATGATCTTCTGTATAAGAATTAGAAAAACCATCTAATAATGCATCTGTCAAACGTTCAGGAATTACAGATCGCTTAGCATGGTCATGGATAAAACTTTCACCTATCAACCAACCAATCGTTGCCCCATCTTGGAACAATGAATTCATCCATGGATATGGATGTGGATTATTAGGAGGTGTTGATCCATACACACTATTACAACCTGTATTGGCTGTCATAGCCATCGCTGTCATACCATTAGGGAATCGACCTTCAATAGCACGTAATTCTTTATGGTTAAACGCCTCTTGTCGTAAAACAATTTGCAATGCATTTACTATATCCTGATCATCTCCATCAAACTCATCGGCTATCATCTGATCAGTAACTTTTACATTTTCAGCACCCATTCCCATAAAAGTATGCAGTACTGTTCTTGTAAACGCTTTGTAAGAAACTTCATCTTTTTCTTTTAATACAAGAAGGTTTGCCAAGCCGATATCTTCTAACTGATCTGCCTTTTCATTGAAACGGTCAGCTTTTGAATGGAAGATTGGACGCATCATAGTCTCTGTAAGCGTTGCAATAGCATGCAATACAGATTTCTCTCCACAACCGGCACATGCACCATCACCAGAAACCAATGCATTGTACTTGGTACGAAGCATCATATGGTTTTTAAGTGCAGCTGCTTTTGATTCTTCCGGACTATCAGGATTAAATAGACCAAGATATTTTCTAGGTGTATTTGAAAGTAAATTCATAAATCCTAGAGAAGATTTATAATCAGCATGAATGTCTTCTGTCTCTGCTACCATCTCAAATGCTCCATGGTCGCAAGCATCAACACAAGCTCCACATCCTTTACAAAGGTCGTTAACGAATATTCCGAAAATACCTCCTTGACCTGCTTCCTTTTTCTCTTTTCCGGAGAAAATAGCTTTCGATTTATGGAAAGCAAAAGGAAGTGTTCTCATTATCGCACTTAACTCATTGTATGCTACTGAATCTGTACTTAGCAGATTCAATTCAACCATATTTTTTAATACGATATCGGTAAACTGTGTTTCATCTTCCTTGATCGCAGATAGCATGATCATTTCGGCACGAACTACTTTATCGAGATCATCCATACCACGCAATAAGGTTTCACGAGATTCACCATCTGTTACATAGTGGCGAACAGCCGTTGCCATAACAGCAGATATATCTTGTGCAGTATTAGGAAGGGCTGTATCCGGACAATCGGTAATACAATCCATACATTGCGTACAATTATTTGCAATAAACATAGGAACTTCCCTACGTGCAACATATTTACTTGCTGTTTCACCCGTACCAGCCGCTACAAGTCCAACGGACGATAACACAGAAGAAGGCTGGTTATAACCTAAGCCTGATCTAAATTCTTTATCAAATGTCGACATCTTGAACATTGGAGCTTTTTCATCCTCATCAGCGCCATACAATTCCTCTTCTGAAACTTCAACATTACAAGGAGAAATAACAGTCCCGATAAAACTGGATTTATCAACGGCATCAATTGTTCCTATTGGAACTTGTTGAATTTGCTCAAAACCCGCTTTCATTACCATCATGTTCGAATCAACAACAGCATCTCCAAAACGGCCGAATTTTTTCTTGTATTGTTCATGAACAGTTGCCATAAATTCTTCATCCGGAATATTATTATCCTTCAAGAAAGTAGAAACACTAAAGAAAGCACCTAAGAAGGCATTCCCTTGCATTCTGGTTTGTAATTCTTCCTTATCGGTTGCTTTTTTAGCAATATCAAATCCGTTAAGGATATATACATTGATCTCGTTATCAATTAATTCTTTTCGATATTTTTTAGGAATACGTTCCCATGCTTTCGCAGGATCAGTCTCTCCAGATTCCCAGATAAAAGAACCTCCTTTACGCAAACCATGTAATGGATCGGTATGAAGGAAAATTTTTGGATCAGGACACAACACAACATTTACATGCTGAAGGTCGCAGTTAACACGAATTCTTTCCGGTGCAGCTACAAGGAAATAATTGGTAGGTGCTCCTTTTTTCTCTGAACCGTATTTTGGATTTGCAGAAATATGGATTATTTCTTTTGGACTACCATCTTCTTCTTTAAGACCATCTCTTTCGGCAATATAATTAGAAAATTCACCGAGGATCATTCCAAGGTTCTTACCTGTGGTGATCATTCCCCATCCACCAATAGAATGGAAGCGAACGGCTATCGAGCCTTTAGGCAAACCAGACGGCTTATCATTTGAAATAACAGCATAAGGGTGATCGATACCTAAATAGAAGAAAGACTCACCATCTTTCGATGTTCTACCATCTTTTCTACTTGCATTTCCCGTCGCGTATTCGAAGGCACCTAAGATATGTTCAGGTCTAAAATCTCTTGATCCCAAACCATAAACACCGGAATAGATGTGTGGCATTTCAGTAGCAGGGTTAATAGAAGGCAGTTCACTGAACGATAATTCTCTATGATTCGCTTCGGCTTTTCCTAATGCTGAACGGATATCTCTTGTTAGTGGGTTATCACCTGAAAGTTGCTCATCAGTTCGTTCAAGAATGATTACATTTTTCTTTCCTTTCAAAGCGTCGATAATTGCTTTCTCAGGGAAAGGACGCAATACATTTACGTGGATCACTCCAACCTTGGCGTCTTGCGTATTTCTAAGGTGATCGACCATTGCTTCCACATTTTCTGCTGCGGAACCCAATGCGATAAATATCGTTTCAGCGTCGTCACATTTGTATTCAGAGATCAATCCGTATTTACGACCTGTAAGTCCGGCATACTCTTCATAAGCATTTTCTAATGTTTCGAGAATATGTTCAGAAAAATTATTTCTTCGTGCTGCCACAC
>JAUVAY010000209.1 GCA_030591505.1 Flavobacteriales bacterium
ACCGTATTCATAAGAACAAATTTTGTGGATGTCTCAGATTTATTTGCTTTGATAGCCATACATAAGCGTCGTGTAGCGTCTGTTACAAGCCGATGCGGTTTGCTAAACATCCCTTTAAAGGTAATGTTATGACCCAGACACGAAGCTACTGCGTTACAGCCTGCGACATGTTGTTCCATCTCTTTGTCGGATAATTCCAGAACACTTGCAGGAATCACAGACAAAAGTTCATGATTCTTAATTTTGTCAGGTAATTTTTCTGGTGATCGCACAATCACCTTAACATTTTGTTCACGATTGAGCAACTCCTCAACCAATCTTATGCCACTTGCACCACTTGCACCCACTACCAGAATTGTCATTTTTTTACATTTTAATTACGATTAGAAATTCTAAAGGTAAAGATAATAGTACAATTGAGTGCAGAATAATTGATCGATTAAGGGAAGAAGGCTGTACAATATATATACAGTTGGTGTAAATTATATTTACAACTATTTTATAATCTCACAATACATTAGCTCATATTATTCACTCATTCAGTAATATAGTATTCGTGGCATAAGGCTTGGCCAAGTAGGGTATATATAATTTATTTAGATTCTTATAATAATCAACTAAAAACATAGTTATATGTATAATGTTCAACTAAATGTTTAGTTATAAATGTAATTCATTAACAATGAAAAAAAACAGGAGAAAAATACTTATTCTTTGGATTTTGATAATTCCGGCTGTTTTATTTGGACAAATGGACAACACCAAGCCATATAAAGTTTTAAAAGGTCACGAGCATAAAGTGCAAGGAGCATTCTTTAGCCCAAACGGAGAATGTATTATAAGTTACGGTTGGGATAATACTGTTAGAATTTGGGATGTTAAAACGTTTACAGAAATCAAAACTTTAAAAGGACATACAGATCAGGTTTGGTGTGCTACAGTAAGTTCTGATAATAAGTTTGTGGTTAGCGGTTCGATGGATAGAAGCTTTATTATTTGGGACATAGAAACGGGAGATATAATACAACAAGTGCCCATAAGTCCGTACTATGTTATTGAAAAAGGAATGATTCCTGAATTTGATGGTAAAATACAAAATTCAATATATCGCGTTGTATTTAGTCCTAACGGAAAACAATTAGCAATCGCTTCTGCAGATAAGCTAGTGAGAATTTGGGATATGGAAAAGTCCATTTTTACTGACTCATTAGATGGTCACCATTTTACAAACTGGATGTCAGCTAAATACAGTCCTGATGGTAAGTATTTAGTTAGTTTATCAGGTAGTGCTGTAGGTACAACTGGGGTAAAAGTCATCTGGGAAACTGAAACGTATAGACAAGTAAGAACAATTGTTATGTCTGGTGATATCCTATTTACTGAAAATAATGAACTTGGGATTTATACGGGTAATAATAGTATGAACTATTATAATTTATCAAATGGCGAATTAATAAGAAATGAGACTTTTCCAAATTTTAAGGGAAATTTTAGTTTGAGTCCTGATAAAAAATTTATGGTTAGTTGCAATGAAGACTCTTATGTCATATTAAGAAATGTAAAATCGCAGAAAGTTATTTGGACTTATAAACATAAGACCTTAGAAATTCATAGTGCACATTTTAGTCCCGATGGAAAATATCTAATTGCAGGGACTCCTGAAAGTAATATTCTAGTATGGAAGTTAAGTGAGTTAATTTAATATGAATGACACATTGCCATAAAAATCGTAATATGAAAAAACAAACGATCCTGGGAATAATATTAATGATGCTCTTGTTAAATGCCTGTAAGGACAACTATACTTCAACAGATTACCTGAAGACAGTTTTAAATAATCTTGAAACAATAGAATCTGCAACGTATTACATAATAAGTGAGAATTGGTATCCAGGAGATACGGCAGCTATGGGCATTTATCATTCCATTGTGAAAGAGTACGATAATCCATCAGATACAACAATCGGTTCAAAGTTTGTAAAACTAAATTATGATGATCCTTCCATCCTTGAATTTTGTTATGACGGTGAAATGAGAGCCCTAGTGTATCATGACCTAAAAAGGATTGAACTCGATAGTTTTATTATAAATCCTAAGCCAGTCCGACCTTTAACGCCACCTTTTTTTAATTATGCAAAAAGCATTCTTACCTACGCACTTGAAACAAAAGACAGTATATCATTGAATATAGAAGATTCAATAAACTTCGTTTATCTGAAATTATTGATTTTTGAAGAAAATAAAGTTGAGTTCTTTGGGAAAGCATTCTATTGGCCTAGAAATGAATATGATTTCGGTGAAACTACTTCATCTTATGAACTTTGGATAGATAAAAAGAATAACCTGCCTTATAAAAGAAGGAGAGAAATGTTTGACCAAATATCTGTAAAAATTTGTAAAAACGTTGAACTGAATAAAATTGATATAAAAGATTTCAAAGCTTCGGATTATTTTCCTGATGATTATCGAATCATATCCTATGGATCGGGAGGATCAAGAAAGAAGAAAAATGAGCTAATCGGCAAAGATGCAACCAGCTGGACTTTGCAAACAGGAGATAAATTGCCATTCTCTTTAACAGACCTGAAAAGTAAAGTAACAATGATTCAATTTACCAGTGTAAGCTGTGGACCTTGTAAAGCTTCAATTCCATTCTTAAAAGATTTATCTGCAAGTTACAATAAAGAAGATTTTGATTTTGTAGCCATTGAGTGTACAAGTAGAAATACGAATGTGTTAAAAAGCTACATGAATAGAAATGACTTCGAATACACCTTTTTGCTATCAACAAAGAAAGTATTAAAAAACTATTCTATCAGTTCTTTTCCTGTATTCTATATACTTGATGAGAATAGAATAGTTAGAAATGTCATTTATGGATATGGAAAGGGAAGCACAGATAAAAAAATAAAAACCATAATAAATGAAATGATTGAATAAGGCGCAGTGCAAGCATGAGCATTTAGTGTTCCCAGATACCCAGCGTGCAATAATCAAAGCCTATCATTTTAATAACCTTAAAATTATTTATCTTGAAGAAACTAACATTGATTGCCATTCTTGCCTTTTTCCAGTTTCATTCTTTTTCTCATGGTGAGGAAAGTGGTCCTTACCATGTGGGTTTTAAGTATTATAAAACCTATGATGAATCAAGACAGTATGTTATGAATAATGATACTATCTCCAGACCATTACTAATTCATTTTTGGTACCCATCTGATGAAAATGTTAAAGAGGGTAGTTACCATTTTAA
>JAUVAY010000208.1 GCA_030591505.1 Flavobacteriales bacterium
GCATATATTATTAAGGTTATGAGGGCTATTTTACTAAAAGGATCGAATTTTCAGGATCTAAAAATGGATTTTCTTGTTATCTCTTCGTACGCTTTCGGGATGCTTTCTCTCGCTTTATTGAGCTATAGAAAAAGAGTTTAGTGGATAATGTGAGAATGCATAAATGTTATTTGCTTGAATAGGTATTTGTAAAATAAATTCACTCCTTTGTCCTCCTTAGCATGGCGAAGGAGGATCACTCCCTTTACTTCTTCTTTGTTCACCTGAGCACGGCAATGGAGAATCACTCCTTATTCCTTTTCACTCCTCTCACTACTTTTTTAATATTGATTTCTTTTTATCTTGTAATGAAATTGAAATTGCATTATGAGGTTATATTATACATTTCTATTTGTACTTATCAGTACTTTTCTTTTGGCTCAGGAAGAAGCACAAGTTATTGTTGACAGTAATAAAGTTGAAGTAGTTGGAATCGAATTTAATGAGATAGCTAATGAAACTGAACGTCTGAATGGAAGGTTTTCTGAGATTGGTAAAATTTTATTAAAAAAGGGTAAGCTTCCTCAGATAGATTCGGCATTAGTTCAAATGACATCAAAAGTTGAAGAACAGAGGGATTTAACACTCATTGATTCTGTTGATAATTCGTATCGTGAAATTGAAACAAAACTTAGAAAATGGCTGCTTCTAAAAAAAGAGGTTGATGGATATAAAAGTATTGTCAGAGAACGTTTAGATGAGTTGCAGGAGATATCTACAGAATTATTTACTTATTTAGAATTATGGGATATAACACGTGATGAAGCTATAAAAAGAGAAGTAAGTACTGATGTTATTTCGAGTATCGATTCAGTTTCATTTACCTTACATTCGATAATAGACCAGAATAATCTTAGAGCTGATTCTGTATTTCTTATTCAAAAGAATATTACCAATATTATCTTGATAATAGATGATATGGTAAGTGAGTTAAAGTTAAGAGAATATCAATTAAAAAGAGGATATTTTGTTATTGATAGTCCACCTATATGGAAGGCTAAAGATTCGCTCTATAATAGTCAGCTGGCTTTACAAACTGATACAGTTTCTATAGCCAAACTCTATATAAATGATATAAAAGATGGTTTAAAGTCAGATAAAGAAATATTGAGCGATTACTTGAAGAGTAATATTCCAAGTCTGCTTTTTCAACTACTTACATTTATCCTGTTGTTTATTGGAATTATAATTCTAAGGAAAAAGGAGTTGGGAAGACAACTGAATGTTGATAATAAGAAAGATCATCAATTTATAATAGTTATAGAACACCCTATTATATCTGTTTTAACACTTGGGACCTTAATTACCTTGTTTTATTACGTAAACAGACCCTTTGTTTTTGGTGAATTAGCTGCAGTAATTCTGATCATATGTTCTATTGTTCTTCTTCCAAAACTCACAAATAAATCGTTGAGACCTTTATTAATACTATCTTTTATAGCTTATATCTTTTATTTATTTCTTAATTACCTACCTCAAAATGATTTTATCATTCGACTAGTCCTGTATGTTAATCTAGTATTGATGTTAATTGTATTGTTGAGAATTAAATTCTCAGGCTCATTTAAAGATCTTTTTAATGCTAATTGGATGCATTTATTTAGACTGGTTTTGTTGTTTTATTTATTACTAATTGTAATAGGTTTAATTGCAAACACCATCGGATCAGTAAATCTAACTATGGCGATCAGTTCTGGAATATTACAGTCCACAGTTCTTGTATTTATTGTTGCATTATTTATTAAGATCCTTGTGAACATTAGCTTAATGATATTGAAGACTCGGCATGGATCCTCAATTGTTACCATCAGTGCACTTATCGAAATGATCAATGTTCGTGTAAGACCAATGCTAGAATTATTTGGACTTGCTTTATGGTCGGTTTTTACCTTAAGAGGATTTAAAGTTTTTGATGATATTGCTGATTTTGTCATATCACTATTTTCAGCTGAATGGAATATAGGTTCCATTAAAATTTCTATTGGTGATATTCTGTCCTTTTTTTTAATTCTATTTATAACTTTTCTTATTTCAAAAATCATATCAAAGGTCCTTAAAGATGAATGGGTTATAAAAACAATGCCCAAAGGCACATCGAGTGGACTTTCAATGGTAACAAGAATAATTGTTGTATTGATAGGTATGTACCTGGCTGTTACTTCAGCAGGGATCGATATTGGAAAGCTAGGATTTATTGTTGGAGCTTTGGGTGTAGGTATTGGATTTGGTTTACAGACTATTGTATTGAATTTCATCGCAGGGTTAATACTTGCATTTGAGCGGCCTATAAATATAGGAGACATAATTATGGCTGATATGGAAATGGGAGAAGTAACGGATATTGGGGTGCGTGCTAGTAAAATTAAACTATATGATGGCTCGGAAGTTATAATTCCAAATGGTGACCTTATTTCTAAAAAGGTGACCAATTATACTTTATCTGATTATAGAAGACGAAGTAAGATCCTCGTAAAAACTTCCCTTCACGCAGACCCTAATGAAGTTATTGAGATCTTAACGAATTCAGCAACCCAAAATGCAAAAACTTTGGACGACCCATTGCCTAAAACATATTTTAAAGGCTTTGTCGATTCTTCATTAGACTTTAGTTTATTGTATTGGACTCAGTTTGATGACAAGTTTAGCACAGATAGTGAAATCGCTTTAGATATTTATAATCTACTTAAAGAAAAGGGAATTCATTTACCAATACCAAAAATATCGATTGAAAATACAGATGCAAAAGCAAGTGAGAAATAAGAAAACGCTTCTTTTTTATGATTTTAATGAAGTAATGTAACCGTTCCCGATTTATAAATAGGATCACGGCCATAGGATAAATATTCCACACGGTAGGCATATACGCCAATCGGTAATTCTTTTCCCTTTGCGCTTCCATTCCAGGATTCATTTGGATCGTTGCTTTTAAGAATCAACTCTCCCCATCTATTAAATACAGAGAATTCAAAGAAATCAAAAAAGCAATCATATTCAACGCTAAACACATCATTCCGTCCGTCATCATTGGGTGTAAAAGAATTTGGAATGTAAACAAAGCATTTGCAGTCATCAAAATCTACAAAAATAGAGTCCTTGTCAAAGCCACATTCATTGCTTACTTCAGCGATATACATTCCAGCATCATCTACCATTAGATTGGCATTTGTACTGTTATTTTGCCACATGAATTCACTGTGCTGATGATTTACATTAAGGCGAAGATTTTGAC
>JAUVAY010000174.1 GCA_030591505.1 Flavobacteriales bacterium
ATTCTCTCGGAATAATAGATGGAGAAGCGTCAAATTTATATTTTGTAGCATCACGTTATCTTTTACCTGCTAGTTTAGTATTGCTAAGTTTAAACATTGACCTAAAAGGAATTATAGGACTTGGTCCGAAAGCTTTGATAATGTTTTTTACGGCTACCATTGGAATTGTAATTGGTGGTCCTATAGCATTATGGATCGTGGGTTCAATAGTACCTGAGGTCTTTTTCACCAGTAGTGGTGAAGCAATTTGGCCTGGCTTAGCTACTGTAGCAGGTAGTTGGATTGGCGGAGGAGCTAATCAAACGGCAATGAAAGAAATTTTTGGAGCCAGTGATAAACTTTTTTCAGCAATGATAGTTGTTGATGTTTTTGTGGCTAATTTATGGATGGCCTTTCTTCTTTATGGTGCTGGGAATAGCGATAGAATGGATGCTAAACTTAAAGCAGATAGTTCTGCAATTTCTTCTCTTAAAAATAAAATGGAGGATTATGCCTCTAAAATATCCCGTATTCCAACTACAACTGACTTATTTATGATTGTTGGTATTGGTCTGGGGGCTGTTGGAGTATCTCATTTTTTAGCTGACCTCATCGCTCCTGCTATCGATTCTTATATTACCGGAGTGCTAGAATTAAACCCTGAATCTTCAATACAATATATTACCTCTTTTGGATCTGGATTTTTCTGGCTCGTTGTAATTTCAACCACACTTGGTGTTCTTTTATCATTTACAAAAGCACGTAATTATGAAGGAGCTGGAGCTTCAAAAATAGGATCGGTATTTCTATATTTTCTCGTGGCTACTATCGGAATGAAAATGAACATTGCAGAGCTTATCCGTGACTGGGAAGTCTTTAAATATTTAATTATCATTGGATTGGTATGGATGCTCATCCATGTTATTATTTTGCTCTTTGTAGCAAAATTGATAAAAGCACCTTTCTTTTTTGTTGCAGTAGGTTCGCAGGCTAATGTTGGTGGAGCTGCCTCTGCTCCAATAGTCGCTTCTGCTTTCAGTCCCGTTTTAGCTCCTGTTGGAGTTTTATTAGCGGTTTTAGGCTATGCAATTGGAACATTTGGAGCAATTATGGCCGCAATTTTAATGCAAACTGTTTCATCGTAATAATATAAGTTGAAAATAGGCTTTATAATAAATAGCAGAGTCGCTTCTAAAGAGAAAATAGAAACTTTATTTTCTTCTTTTCAAAATGATGATTTTTCCATAAGCTACTTTGAAACAGAATATGCAGGTCATGCAGTTCAACTGGCCAAAGACTATAAAAAAAATAAATACGATTGGGTAATTTCCGTTGGTGGTGATGGAACATTAAACGAAATAGTAAATGGTCTTATCAATACTGATGAGAAAGACCTAAAAACACCCTCACTTGCCATGTTTCCTGTGGGAACCGGTAATGATTATAGCCTAAGCATTAAAACAACAAAAGATCCTTCACTACTTATAAAAGCGATAAAAGAAGGATCTACAAGATTAATTGACATTGGAAAAATAACCACTCCAAAGGGAGAGTCAAGGTATTTTATTAATGTAGCCGATGCCGGGATGGGAGGAGAAGTAACCCGAAAAATATCTACATCCGGCAATACGATCGGGAAATGGGTTTATTATAGTGCCATTCTTCAGTCTTTTATGACCTTTAAACGTCCGACTTTAAAGATCATCAGCCCGGAAATGAATTTTGAAAGTAAAGTGATCTCTGTTATTATTGGCAATGGAATAAGTTTTGGAGGTGGCTATCGCGTTGTATTCGATGCTAAATTAGATGACGGTAAATTCTTTGTGGCTGTTATCGGTGATATCTCAATTTTAACCTACTTAAGTAAACTTCCTCAACTTATGTTAGGAAAGAGAATTGAGCACCCAGCTGTAACGTATTTTCATACAAAAGAGATAGAACTCATAAACGTTTCTGAAAATCCATGTTATATGGAAATGGATGGTGAGCCGAGTTATTCCTGTCCTGTGAAAATAAAGTGCTTGGAAGGAATGATCAATTTTCTGGATTTAGAATAGAAATAATTATTTCTAAAAATGTTCACGCTAAGTGCGCTAAGTTTTCCGCAAAGCACGCAAATAAAAAAGCATTACAAATCAAAATAACTTTGCGATCTTAGCGTCTCAATTTTTATTGAGCCTTTACTTCCCTTTGCGAGAACCTTTTTTAGTTACATTACCAATTCTCCAGTAAGATCATAAAAATCGGCTGCTGTAATTTTAGCCAATACAATACCTCCTACTTCAATACCTTTTTGAAACGGAATAGCAACTTCATTATCAACTTCGGGTGAATCATATTCTGTACGGCCATAAAATACTCCGCCTTCCAATCTATCAATAATCACCTTTAATTCACGCCCGATCAAGGTCTGGTTATTCTCCCAAGCCTGATCCGATTGCATTTCCATAATCTCATCAGCTCGTCGTCGTTTTCATAGTTTAACAGCTATCTATTAGTGTTAATTATTGCTGAAATTATATCCGTAAAAACACGTATTTTTAACCATTTCGGCATTTATTGAAAGACTCTGAACCCACTATTCTCATTAGACTTGCAGCTTTCCAAACAAATGATTGTTAATAGCGTAACTCCATAAGTAATCAAAGATCCTGATTCCTTTCGAACTTCAAGTCAGTTTTTAACCTAATTAAAATTAACCTCATGTATTATTCAACTAACTGTCCAAAACATGGACGCAACGTGGCTACACGAATTTTTTTCACACTTTTTATTTTTATTTTTTATCATTCACTTTTAATTGCACAAACTATTCCTCCGCCACCTTTGCCAGCATGTGATGATCCAAGTTTTATGGATAGTACATGTTGCGAATATGTGACTAACGGAAATTTTGATCAACTTTTATCGACCAATATTGACGATTATGGTGGAATAGTAGCTTCCAATTGGTGGAATGCAGAATTAAATACGAGCGGGTTTAATGATATTTGGGAGTGCTTGATTCCGAATTATCCTTCAAGTAAACTTCCTGATCTTTTTTCTAATTCTACAAGTGACCAAGATTTTTCAGTACCATATAACATATATTCTCAAGGTGCTTCTATCAATGATCCTTCTTTAGATGGAAACTATACAGCAATAAACCTATATGAAGATCAGTATGGTGGCACTGAATTAACCTATCTTGAACAAGAGCTTTCAGATTATTTATATCCTGATTTCACTTACCAATTAAGTTACTATTCAAGATTTGCACCCGTTTCTAGTCACAGATCAGATATAGGAATCTATTTTACTGAAGATGTACTAAATTGGTATGATTTCTCGCAGGGAGACCCGGCCGGAGCATTTGTCCATCATAGTACACCAAGTACAAATGGCGCCTGGAATTTAACACAAAACATGTTTTCAATTTCTCCAAGTTCAACTCCATTGAAACACATTACCATTGGAAAATTAGCCGGGAGCTTAGCTACACAAGTAAATACAAATCAGTTTAATGGTTACCATTATGGACTTTTCTATATTGATAGTGTCCATGTAAGGCTAATTGATGCTCCTGATTTTACAAGTAGTGATACATTATGCGGCAATCAAGCGTTATTTACTATTGAAGCTTTAAAACCTCATCATTGTGGGCAATGGTCTTTGGTTTCTGGAGCAGGGATTGTTGAAAATAATGATTTTGAAAGTACCGATGTAACGCTATTAGGTTTAGGAGATTTCTCCATTCAATACAGTTTTACCTGTGATACAGTTGTTTATACCGAAACCTATAATTATACACTGATTGAGGAATATGAGTTAAGTGAAGAAAGTATAGTTGTATGTGAAACAGAAGTTAACTTGTCTGATTTTACTGATGGAGTTGATGGAGATTGGGTCGTTAATACTGGACAGGGTAATTTTTACACAATTGGCAATGATACTTATTTTACAGGTTATGGGGCTGGTACAACAACGTTGATTTTCACACCTGTTTCTGGCAGTATTCCATGCATGCAAACTTCTTATTTACTTAGTATCATCTATGAACCCTTCCCAAAAACAACTGATAACACCATTGATGAGGATGTATGGAATGATGTTGCGGTGGATTCTGAAGGGAATGTATATGTTGTAGGTACTTATGTAAATTCTACAGAAATAGAAGGTAATTTAATAAGTAATGATAATGACCCCAGTGTTTTAAAGCCACAGTTTATGCTGGCTAAATACGATTCTTGCGGAACACTACTATGGTGGGCATGGGGGAAATCGGCTTGTCCTTCAGTCAATATAGGTTGGTCAACCGCTAATTCAATCGCTCTTGATAAAACGGAAGGTTATAATAGAGTATATATTACAGGTGAATGTCACCAATTGAGAATGGAAAACTCATTAGGAGATGTAGACAATGTATTTGTTACTGGAGCTTGTACTGATGATTCTGTTCGTTGGCTTTATGTCTTAGAAATTAATTCAGAAACTGGAGAGTATGAAGATTTTTTACATCATATTGGAAATATTGAAATAATAAATTCAATTGCTGTAGCTCAGGATGGTCCTAATAATCATTATGTATATTTAGGAGGAGGAGCTCATGCACAGAATTCATGGAGAGGAGGGGTTGTTAAAATTCAAACAGTTCCAAATTATGCAAGCCAAAGCAATCTAATTCAACTTAGTTATGATTTATTTGCAAGTTCATCTTATAGAAATATTATCAATGACATATATTATAAAAATCAATCTTTATATACCGTAGGAACAACATTTGGTCCTCTAACATTTGGTTCAAGCGCGATTACATTTGATCCGAATAATCAATTATCGACAGCTTGGGTCGCCAAAATATTTGATGGGAACACCTTTTCTGTTCAATCTATTACACACGGAGGAGAAGGAGGTCAGATTCCTGTAAGAGAAATGACAGGAGATCAAATATATGTAGATGATCATAATAATGTTATCGTTTCGGGGCTTTTTTCGAATCTACTCTATAATCCTTTTTACCCTTCAACAATTATTCACCCTTCCCCAAGCTTAAAT
>JAUVAY010000007.1 GCA_030591505.1 Flavobacteriales bacterium
CAATAAAACAACAATTTAAAGTTCACTGGCCAGCTCCGGGAACCCCTGCATTTGCATTACCAGTTTATGATCTTTATCGGGATCCTCGTGAAATGAAACCTTTGAGTGTTAGTGGAATGTGGACTGTAGGATATTTTGAAGAAATGCTTCATCGTCATATGGCTTTTAAAAAGAAATTTCCAGATAGAGAAGAAACTGAAGGGGCTCCTTATGAAGGGATTGCCAATCTTCGACCTGAGACAAAGGTATTTATAGAAGCTTACGAAAAACGCCAAAAACTACTAAAATAAGGTTTAGATCAATTAAATAGATAATTTACATGAATCACCATATTTTTTCGAAATTAATAGTTGCTCTAATCTTGCTAAGCTGTTTGGCATGCAAGCATGAAAAACAACAGAAATCTAATGGCAATATATCCATAAATGTTGCTGGTTACAACTATGACCGTATTCGAGCCATTATGGATGGACGGGTTTCGATAGAAGGAGCGGATGTTAATTTTAATGTTGAAAACATTTATAATTTAAATAACCATGTTTTTGGACCTGAGAATACGTATGAGGTTACTGAAATGGGACTGATCCCATATATTACACAATATATTAATAATGATTTCAGGGAATATACATTGATTCCAGTTTTTATCTCACGCATATTCCGACATAGGAATGTGTTTGTAAGTGCTAACTCTGGAATAGATAAGCCCGAAGATCTAATTGGTAAAAAAGTTGGTACACCCGGATACGGGATGAGCGCCAATACATGGATACGTGGTTTTTTATTAGATGAATATGGAGTAAAAGCTGATGATTTTCAGTGGATTCAAACCACAAAAAGTTCTGATGGAGGGACACTTAATTCAGATCTGGGCAAATATTATTTTGGTGATGATTTTCCACTTGAAATAGGGCCTGAAGGAGTAGACGAGTCAGAATTGCTGCTTAGTGGACAATGTGATGCCTTAATCACTGCAATCACACCAAAAGCCTTTCTGGATGGTAATCCAAAGATCAAACGTTTATTCCCCGATGTAAAAGCGGCTGAAATAGACTATTACAAAAAAACCCAATTATTCCCAATAATGCATGTAGTTGCCATTCGAAATGATGTAATAAAAGAGAACCCGTGGTTACCAAAAGCAGTTTTTGAAATGTATAGTAAGGCAAAGCAAAAAGCATATGACGACATGGAAACTACAACTTCCTTAAAAGTGACTCTACCGTGGGTGACACAGGAATTTGAAGACACTCGCAAACTTATGGGGGATAATTACTGGAAATATGGTATTGAGGCCAACCGCAAAGAGCTTGAAGCAATTATGCGCTACGTTTATGAACAAGGTCTTGTAGAGCACCAAATTACCTTTGAAGAATTATTTGCTCCTTCTACACTTGAACTTCAAGAATGAATATTCCGTTAATATTGATCTGGTTAATAGTATTTGTTTGCAATTGAGTTTTATATCTTGTTTGTTGCAGTCAAGTCTTCTTTCAGCTTGAATCGAACTCCTAATATCTACCAATTGATTTTCATTTAATACTTTTGAAGAAATACAATATTCAAAAGGAATATTTGAAAGACACATTGATATGAATAAAAACGCACACAACAAAAAATATAGTGCATTTGGCAGATACTACTCAATATGAAGGTGATAGAATTAAATAAACATAGTAGCAAATTGAAAAATAGGAACGTTGAAATACCAAACGCACCATATTCAAACCGTTAGAAGTAATTGGGTATGGTAAAGGCACATAGTTTACACTTTTTAACTTTAAACTAAAGCCATATTATGAATTCAGCAGAAATTAAAATTGATCTATTCAGGAAATTGGACTCTTTGAAAGGTAAAAGCTTGAAAGAAGCATATGGTATTTTAGTTAATTACATTAATAGCAATAGTAACCCTAATGATTGGGATGGTTTGTCTGAGGAGCAAATCGAAGGGATTAAGCTTGGATTATCTCAACTGGAAAATGGGGAAGGCAGGGAACATAAAAATGTAATTTCTGACCTTAGAAAAAAGTACCTCAATGGCTTTAAAAAAGCTCATTAATAACTCTTTATGATTATCTATCCTGCCTGCATATCCTCAGCTCCCGGTAGCATTCCAGAAAGTTTTCCAGGTTCGTGTATTAAAATAGGAATATGCTGTGGACAAATCCAATAGCTCTTTTTCATATAGCTTAATTGTACCAATGGTACTTGTTCATCATCTCTTTTGCAGAACACACAGCTTTTTTCCTTATCATTATTCATTTTCAAGTTGTTTAAAGTAAGTGGGAATCTAGATTCGATTCATATCGAATGCTAAGGTAAAAATAATCAATTACTCAACGATTCTTGAACTTTCTTCTTATAACTTCTACTTATTGGTAGGTCTACTTCATTTATATTTAGACTATCACGATTGAAAGATGATATTTTGTTTTTATTAACGATAAACGATTGGTGAATTCTAATGAAATTCTGTGGGAGTCGTTCTGCTAAATGACTTATTTTTTCTTTTGTTTCTATGGGATTAGCATGATCAGAAACAATTTTCACATAATCTCCCAAACTCTCTAAATACAAAATGGAAGTGAGAGGAATCTGCTTATTCTTTCTATTTTCCTTTACAAGAAGATTTACTTGTGTGGTTTTTTTTAATTCACTTTCTACTTTGGCTAATTCCCCTTCTCCTTTAAAGTAGAATCTGACCAAGCGTATAAATGCCAATCCCAATACAACAAAATATAAGGTAATGGTCAATACGAATATATCGGTAGTTACCGGATTCATATTAGCGTAATCGTATTCTGCCAAGATTATTAAAGCAGCTGTGATCACCATCATTTCAAGATTTAGCGATACGATCAATAGGTAAACACAATAGAGAAAAAAGCTGAAGTACTTTTTTGTAAATAAATACTTTGGGACTAAGAAATAATTAAAAAAGTAGCTTGTACCAATTAAAACAGGTATCAGCATACTTACGAAATAGAATGAGGTTGCATAACTATGATAGGACTTTCCAAAAATGAGGGTAAGCAAGATCACTATGAATACCCAAAATGCTACATGTCTTCCAACTTTCATTCGGCTAATTTGAGTAAAAATATGTATTCAGCTAAAAAATGTCGTTAAATAACCGGTTTAGCAACGGATTCTACCTTGATATCAGTCTTCCTCCGATCTACATTTGATCAAATTATGTTTAACTAAATTTACAAAACGATGATGGATCTTTTTAACATGGGTGGAAGCCTTTTTATGGGAGTGCTGACACTTCTTTTTCTTCTAATAATAGTAATTTCTGTTAGAAACGCGGTAATACTACTTAATAGCAATCCAGTTTCTATACGTCAACTAAGTATGATGAAGTCGATTGGCTTATTCGCATTGGTATTCGGTATTCTGGGACAACTGATCGGCTTATATTCCGCTTTTGAAATGATAGAACAAGTAGGTTCGATATCGCAAGGAATGCTTGCGGGTGGTTTAAAAGTGAGTTCGATCACGACGATTTATGGCTTAATTATTTACCTATTTTCCTTTCTACTATTCTTTGGTGAAAGTGCCTGGAATCGAAGGCTTGAATAAGCCGATTTCTATTTCCATTTTCCTAATAAAATAATTCTGCTGTTTTACAAAGAAAACTCCTTTCCTTGCTGTATTTTTGTAAGCCTTTTTGATATGCTTTAAAGCGTGTCAAATTGGCTTAATAATCTTCCTAAAATAAAACTAGATATGGCAAATAACTCTTCAAGAATTATATATACTAAAACAGACGAAGCTCCTGCTTTAGCTACTGAATCTTTATTACCTATAATAAAGAAGTTTACTGCTTCAAGCGGAATTAATTTTGAGACTAAAGACATATCATTGGCCGGAAGAATACTTGCCGTTTTTCCTGATTTTCTGAATGAAGACCAACGATGTGTAGATGCTTTGGCTGAACTGGGAGAGTTAGCAAAAACACCGGAAGCGAATATTATCAAACTGCCAAATGTTTCTGCATCTGTTCCTCAGTTGATCGCTGCAATAATAGAATTACAATCAAAAGGATATGCTTTACCGGATTATCCAGCTGATGCAACCACAGATGAGGAGAAAGCGATCAAATCACGCTATGATAAAACGAAAGGAAGTGCTGTAAATCCAGTATTACGGGAAGGGAATTCAGACCGACGAGCTCCAAAGGCAGTTAAAAATTATGCACGAAAACATCCACATAGCATGGGAGAGTGGAGTGCTGATTCTAAGACGCACGTGGCGAGTATGGATGCTAATGATTTTTATGGAAGTGAGACTTCTACTGTTATTTCTGATGCCACAGATGTGAAAATTGTTTTTGAATCGACTAATGGAGAAAGAAAAGTATTAAAGGAAAGTACCCCATTATTAAAAGGGGAGATTATCGATACTACTGTGATGAGCTTATCAACAATGAAAAGCTTTTTAGCAGATGAAATGAATGATGCAATGGCTAAGGATGTTCTTTTCTCTGTACACCTTAAGGCCACTATGATGAAGGTTTCTGATCCTATTTTATTTGGAGCCGTAGTGAGTGTATATTATAGAGAAACCTTGGCAAAGCATGCTTCTGTATTAGAAGATGCTGGATTTAATGCCAATAATGGCCTGGGTGATCTTTACGCTAAATTAGAGAGCTTATCAACGGATAAGAAAGAAGAGATCTTGACTGATATGGAAGCGGAAGCTAAAAAAAGACCTGAATTGGCTATGGTAAATTCTGACAAAGGAATTACTAATCTTCATGTTCCAAGTGATGTAATAATAGATGCTTCTATGCCAGCAATGATCCGAATTGGTGGTAAGATGTGGGATGTTGATGGAAAGACTAAAGATACCAAGGCTGTTATTCCGGACCGTTCTTATGCTTCGATCTACCAGGAAACAATTTCTTTTTGTAGAGAGAATGGAGCACTTGACCCAACAACTATGGGATCCGTTCCTAATGTTGGTTTAATGGCGCAAAAAGCAGAGGAGTATGGTTCGCATGACAAGACTTTTCAGCTTTCAGAATCAGGTAAAGTAAAGGTTATCGATGCTAATGAAAATACTCTTTTAGAACAATCCGTTGCTGCAAACGATATTTTTAGAATGTGCCAGGTTAAGGATGCACCGATAAAAGATTGGGTTGGACTAGCGGTTAGAAGAGCGCGTGCTACAGGTGATCCTGCAGTATTTTGGTTGGATGAGAATAGGGGACATGACAGAGAGATCATCAAAAAAGTAAATGCATATTTACCTGAATTTGATACTGATGGACTAGAAATAAAGATCATGAATCCGGATGCAGCCATTCGTTTCTCGCTCGATAGAATAGTGAAAGGAAAGGATACTATTTCGGTAACAGGTAATGTTTTACGGGATTATTTAACAGACCTTTTTCCAATACTAGAAGTGGGAACAAGTGCAAAAATGCTCTCTATCGTACCACTTATGAATGGTGGTGGTTTATTTGAAACAGGTGCAGGTGGATCAGCTCCAAAACATGTTCAGCAATTTGAAGAGGAAAATCACCTCAGATGGGATTCTTTGGGTGAATTTTTAGCATTGGCGGTTTCTATGGAGCATTATGGAGAAAGGAATAATAACTCTAAGGCAAAGGTATTGGCCGAAACCCTTGATGCCGCTACCGATAAATTCTTAGATAATGATAAATCGCCTTCAAGAAAAGTGAATGAACTGGATAATAGAGGAAGTCACTTTTATTTAGCGATGTATTGGGCAGAAGCATTGGCCAGTCAAGGTAAAGATGCTGAATTAAAAGCTGAGTTTGAGAAAGTATATAAAGAATTAGCCGATAACGAAACTAAGATCATCACTGAACTCAATGCAGTTCAAGGTGTGAAAATGGATATTGGTGGCTATTATAAAGTTGATACTAAATTGGAAGTTGCAGCGATGCGGCCTAGTGCTACTTTGAATGCTATTATTGGGTAATAGTAAAGATTTATTTCTATTTTCCGCAGATAACGCTGATTTTAATGTTTGAGTAGTTTTTTAATTAATGAACATTTACTATTCTGAATTTACCAAATGCTTTTTCATTTGTAAGTGATGCATTTTTATGATGCTCACAATCTGCGATTATCTGCGAGATCTTCGGGACAAATATTTTAATTAAAATTTAGCACAGTAGTTGTTAAGACAATAACATATTTAAATTCTAGTCGTACTAAAAGAGTGTTTGAGTTTGAAAAAGACTAATTAATGAAGAGAATTATACTATTGATTTTAATAATTTTCACAGGGGTCACTACATTAAGTGCACAAAGTTCTGTTGAAAGAAAATTTGAGAAATTCATTAGATCAAGCACCCAAGGAAATGGTAAGATAGAATTCGAAAGCATTTGTTTTATTGATTCCTCTTATACATTTAACGAGTATACTGAAGAATTCAAATTAATTCTGACAACCTTGAATAATGAACTTTCAAAAAGTAAAGACTATCAAATAGAGCGTAATCGAAAGTTTATAACTGCATCATTTACAGCGCTTGTTTATAATGAGATCGGTAAAGAGATCGGTATAAGATCGTACCGAATAGAGTTTATTAAAAAACGAAAGACTTTTGAAATTTTAGGGGTAACCGTAAACCATACTAATCAATGGAAAAAAGCGGAAGGTTGCTGGAAGAAGGTAAGGAAATTAAAAGAACCCGATTATAAATCCTAATTTTTGAGTATTTCAACTTTGAGCTTCTAACTCATCTCTAATTAACCTTTTTCAACTTTATCACTCCAAATTTATCCATTACCAACATGATGATATAGGTTGGATCGATCTCATGCCAGCGAACGCCTCCAAAATTAGCGCTATTACCGTTTTTATGGTGGTTGTTATGATAACTTTCACCAAGCATTAAAAAGTCGAAGGGGAGTAAATTTTTTGAAGTATCTTTTAGTTTGAAATTTACATATCCATAAACATGTGCAAACCAGTTAATTATCGCTCCGTGAATCGGGGCCATTAAGAATGCAACAGGTAGTAAAAACCATTGCCACCATGCAGTCGTGAATTCTACAAAGAATAAAGTGTACGCTATTCCCCATCCCAACCTTGAAACCCATGAGCTGGCAAAACGATCAAAAGCTGCCCATTGAGGAACATTGTCTGTAAATTGTTTATCTACTTCGATTTGCTTTTTATTAATAGACTGATAAACTGATTTCGTGCGCCACATCATTGCAAATACATTCTCATCATACTTAGGTGAATGAGGATCCTTTTCTGTATCTGCATAGGCATGATGCATTCTGTGCATAACACCATATCCATAAGCACTTAGATAGTTTGGTCCTTGAAATAGCCACGTAAATATAAAAGCTAGTTTCTCAAAAAATGGCGACATAGTATATGTTTGGTGGGCCGCATAGCGATGAAGAAAAAATGTTTGAAAAAACAAACCTCCATACCATAAAATGATAATAAAAAGTAAAATGATCATGATTATATATCCAATAATTACCTTGTTTCTAATATATTAAATAGGGTCAAATATATTAGATATTTAATCATATAATAGACTTCCTAGCAATCATTTATAATGAATTTATCAAGACTTGATTTTACCGTTATTTCATTTAATCTAAAAGAATTATCTCAAGTTCAAAATAGTTGCCGTCATAGTAAAATTGCGACTCTTCGAATCTGGGAGCACGGAAATTAGGGTTTAAGTTGTTAGAAAAACCGTAAGGTTCTTTCGGTATTCCAAAAAAAATAAAATCCATCTCACCATTTGAATTCAAATCATGCATTATGCTTATGGCATAGTTCCCCTTTGGAATAGTATCGATCACAATCAACATAGCAAGGCTATCTACTTTTTTAAGTATGAAAATGTATTGTTCTGTAAGACTTAAGAACACTTCTGGGTCATCATATATTCCGATATGAAGATCTCCCTGAATACTTGTGATATTATTGATCTTTATCACGAGTTGAGCATTTGACTTAGCGCTTATCGCAACAATAAATAACAAAATAATAAAAATCTTTTTCATTAAATTCCTCCAATTCTAAATCTCACTCTTCCAGGCAAAGACATACTCGCTTAATCGATGATAATCCCCAATTCCTTCCTGGTTTTGAAGCTTTAAATACCGGTCGATCATCTCGTCAGACATTTCACTAATTGGACCGCTATATTCCTCGTAACGCTCTTTACGATCATGAATATGTTTTTGCATTGTTGGTGTAAACAACGATATCATATTTTCAAATGTATCCTTATCTCTAATTTTATAATAGAATAAGAGTTCATATAATAAATGCATTTGAGCCGAATACCTGACACTTTCATTTTCATTCGACATACAAATAATATAGGCCAGGAAATCAGCTTCATGCTCTGGTGCAACTCCTGCGGCGTGACACCATTCATGCGCAATGGTAAATGGACGATCGATCGGGCCTAATTTAATTTCATATTGAGCCTGCCCTGTATAAGGGAAGTACATTCCAAGAATTCCCATGCGAAGAAAAATTCCTTCGGGATGAACAGGAACTGGTTTCACCTTACTTTTATATAAAAAGGGGTATTGTTCTGCTAATTGAATGCAAGATTTTAGTAAAGAGTTATCATAATCCGTGTTTTCACCTTTGTCAAAAGAATCGCTGAGTTCAATACAGGATTCTAGTGTTCTCATCGTTAAAACCAAATGGGTTGAATCATCAACATTTGAGAATTCGATATCAAGTTTATCATTATCAACTAAAGGCGTGCGGTAATAATTAAAGCCCCAAAGCCAATAAAACAATACAATGAGGAAGAATAGAAATTTAACTCCTTTAATAAATCCCTTTTTAATTATGGATTGAATTAATATGAATAAACTTATAATAATAAAGGCCCAGGCAATACTTTGATCGAAAAAATCGGCAACCCGATCCAAAAACAATCTAAAAAATGGATAGATTATTCCGCCATAAATAGCCTCCCCAAGCGTTGGATAGACAAAAAAGAAAAGACCGCTAAAGATTGTTATAAGAACAAAAATTATCCATGAAATATGTTTTCTTAATTGCTGATTCACAGGGTTTATTTTAAAATTAAATATAGGTCATTGTATATTATATTTTTTATAAATAATGGTAATTATTTAATTGCCTACTTTTGCGCGATTGAGATACACTTTGCTTCAACATCACTATGAATTTTTCTGAATTTAAACTTACACGTCAATATTATAATGCACTGGATGATCTTGGTTTTACCGAGGCTACGGAAATTCAGGAGCAAGCCATTCCGAAGATACTTTCTGGCCATGATATAATTGGTGTTGCCCAAACGGGGACAGGAAAAACAGCGGCGTATATGCTACCGCTACTGAAAAAAATGAATTATGCTCAAGGTGATGATTGTCGGGCATTAGTTTTAGTCCCAACAAAAGAGTTGGTTCTTCAGGTTGAGTCAATGTCTCAGGCCTTAGCAAAATATACCGATATTAGAATAGTAGCACTTTATGGTGGTATTGGTTGGAAAGCACAAGCCGAGGTGATTAAAAAAGGAGTAGACATAATTATTGCTACACCCGGTAGGTTTTTGGAATTGTACCGCAAAGAAGCTTTATACCCCAGAAAGATCAACACCTTAGTGCTAGACGAAGCAGACCGAATGATGGATATGGGGTTCATTAATCAATTGCGAGATATTCTTGAGCTTATTCCCGTTAAAAGACAAAACATTTTACTTTCTGCCACTTTTGGAGAGCGAGTGGAAAGGCTTTCGGAAGAGTTTTTAGAATTCCCGGTGAAATTGGAGATTGCTACTTCTGCAAGCACCCCAGAGAAGGTAAAACAGATGGTTTATGAAGTGCCTAATCAACGGACGAAAATTGAATTTTTAAAAGAACTATTGAGTGATGCAGAAACATTCAATCGGGTTTTGGTATTTGTCAGGAAAAAGGAAATTGTTGAGAATATCGCTAAGTATATAAGTAGGACGAACGATGAGACGGTTAAAACCATTCATTCAAATAAAGGACAAAACTCTAGAATCAATGCGATCAATGCATTTAAAGAGGGTGAGTTACGGGTTTTGGTTGCCAGTGATGTAGCGAGCAGGGGAATAGATGTAAGTGAAGTAAGTCATGTGATAAACTTTGATGTTCCTAGAAATTATGAAGATTACGTACACAGGATAGGACGTACTGGAAGAGCAAAAATGGAGGGGACCGCCATTTCATTTATGAATAAAGCGGAGCGTTACCACATTAAAAAGATCGAAAAATTGATCGGTCAGAAAATAGAGCGAAAAGATATGCCCTCTTTTGTTGAAGTGTTTCCTGCTACCAAAATAGAGGCAAGGGATATTGAAATGGAGATTGACAAGCAAAAAAGAAGGGAGGACCCTAACTATCAAGGTGCTTTTCACGAAAAGAAGGGGAGGATAAAAGCGAGGAATAAGAAGAGGAGTTTAAAAGGGAGAAGGAATTAGTAGAGTGTACTTCCCTGAATAGTGTTGACCGTTTTATTGGGATGAAAGATTCTTTTTCTTTAACCACAATTCGCTCAGAGTAGGCTCGAAGGACACTATGAAAAATAGATTAATGATGGTTAAAACTTAGTTCTATTTATTTTTTCCAGTGAACTTTGTGTAATTTCTTTGTGCCATTGTGGTTAAATAAAAAAGGGTCAAATATATTCAGGGAAATACACTTTCCATATTCTGACATCTGACTCTGACATCTAGGCTCAGCTTCCCACTTTCAGTCTAGGATCTGGCTTTACATCCATTCCCACAAAATCCTTATTCAGGTACTTATAATATGCCGTTACTCCAATCATAGCAGCATTATCTGTGGTGAATTCTAGAGGAGGGATAAATACTTCCCATCTTTTTTTTGTCCCCATTTCACGTAATTTTTTAGCCAGATAGGAGTTTGCAGAAACTCCACCGCCAATAGTAACTGTTTTAATACCCGTTTCCTCTGAAGCTCTTTTTAATTTACCGATGAGTATTCTAACAATGGCATGTTGTATCGAAGCGCAGAGGTCATTGATGTTGTCTTTTATAAAATTAGCATCTCGTTTGACCTCCTTTTGTAAAAAATACAGAATGGCTGTTTTGAGTCCACTATAACTAAAATTTAAACCTTGAACCCTTGGATAAGGGAACTCAAATTTTTCAGGATCTCCTTTCTTTGCCAGCTCATCTATTTTTGGTCCGGCAGGATAGGCTAAACCTAATAACTGACCTGCTTTATCGAAAGCTTCACCTGCAGCGTCATCGAGTGTACTTCCTAAAATGGTCATGTCTAAGTAATCGTCAACTCTCACTATTTGTGTATGCCCACCTGAAACAGTAAGGGCTAAAAATGGAAATGAAGGATATGTCTGATCTTTTTTTATTTCAATAAAGTGAGCCAATATATGCGCTTGCATATGATTTACCTCTATCATGGGAATATTCAGTGCCTGTGCAAAGGATTTGGCAAATGAAACACCAACAAGTAATGCACCCATTAAACCAGGTCCACGTGTAAAAGCAATAGCTTCAATCTCACTTTTACTAATCGCTGCTTTTCTAATGGCCTCTTGAATAACAGGAACAATATTTTTTTGATGTTCACGTGAAGCTAATTCAGGAACAACACCTCCATAATGTTGGTGTATGTCTTGATTGGCAATAATATTAGACAGTACTTTTCTATCATCAAGTATAGCAACCGAAGTTTCGTCGCAAGATGATTCTATAGCAAGGATTAGTGACATTGATTTATTTTCACAAAATTACGCTTAAAAACATGAATTATAGGGGCTTCCACGAGGCTTTTTTATATTTTAGTCGGTTGTAGTAGAATAATGAACGAAAGGCTAAGGAAAATATTAAAAAAGTGGATTATTGGCTTAACGCTATTTTTCATTGCATTGTATATTGCTTTTAATTCATCCATTGCTCAAACGAAACTAACTCAGTCACTTGGAAACTATTTTGGCAATAAATGGAATACCACAGTTAGCCTTGATCGTATTCATCTGGAGCCTTTTCAGCGATTAGGGATTGACAATTTGTACATTCAAGATTTGCATGGTGATACTTTGCTCTATGCGGAAAAGATCTATATAAATTTTAAGCGACTCAATATTTTTAAAGGTATTTATTCAATTGAGGACTTTAAATTAGATAATGCACGGGTTTTTCTAAGAACCTATAAAGGGGAGGATAAACTTAACTTCTCATTTATTATTGATTCTTTTGAAAAGGATACACAGGAATTAGACAGTACAATAGTAGAACAGCTTTTTAAAACAAGTATTGATGAGCTGGAGATCGTTAATTCTCATTTTATTTTTCAAAATCAGAATGTGATTGATACCTCTTTTGGAATACATTACTCTGATTTGGATGTGAATAAAATTAATGGCCATTTTACTCATGTTTCTATCGTAAATGATTCCATTCATTTTCATATTGAATCGCTTAATGCCACAGAGAAGAGTGGGGTTGTAATAAATAATCTTGAATCTCGAGGTCATATAAATGGAAAAGGATTTGATTTTGAACCATTGATGATCAGTATGAACGATTCCCGAATAGATGCAAATAGATTGGCATTTAAATATGGGAAATGGGAGAATTTTGTTGACTTCATTACGAAAGTGAAAATGTTAGGAGATTTTAACCTGGCAAAGATCAAAATGAATGATATTTCCTATTTCGCCCCGGCACTTGAAGGATGGAATCAGGAGTTTATGTTAAGTGGAATAATATCAGGAAGAGTAAATAACTTGTCCGGTCATGATTTAACGATTATGACAGGTAATGAAACATCCTTCGAAGGTGATTTTAATATGGACGGCTTGCCAGATATTGAAACAACGTTTATTACTGTTGAAGCTAAACGATTACATTCTGAGGTGTCTGATTTGGAGAATATTCAACTATATCCTTTTAAGGAAGGAAAACTTATTCAATTGCCTGAATCAATGAAGCATGGTGGGGAATTCACATTTAAAGGTGATTTTACAGGCTTTATAAATGATTTTGTTGCTTTTGGAAGATTAGAAAGTTCAAGAGGGAATCTGATTTCCGACCTTTCGTTGAAACAGTTAGAAAACGATTCATTGTTGTTTTCAGGAAGTATAGCTTCAGAAAACCTTGAATTGGGCTTCCTGATGGGGAATACCTTATTTGATAAACTGGATTGTAATATTGAAGCAAAAGCCTATACGCATAACGGAAATTTTGTATCGATAGAATTAAATGGTGAAGTAGACAAAATAGGTTTTAATAATTATAATTACACTAACATAGAGTTAAATGGCTTGCTAAAGCCTAATTACTTTTTTGGAAAATTAACGATTAATGATCCAGCGCTAAACATGGATTTTAGTGGAGAAATAAACATTAAAGATAATTACCTAGACCTTGATTTTAATACAGATCTTCTCTATGCAGATCTTGGTGCATTGAAGATCCTCCCAATAAAAAATTACTCTGGGTTATCAGGAAAGATTGATTTAAAATTTTCAGGAAGCGAATGGACCTCTCTTCTTGGAGGTATGGAAGTAACTAATCTTGAGTATTGTTCTGATAGCGCAACCTTTAATTTTGGTAGTATAGTTTTAGAGAATGATACTTTAAGCAAAAGTAAGATCCTTATTTTGAGTAGTGATCTGCTAAGTGGTGAGATACAGGGGAATTATGAATTGGCAACTGTAGTTGATGATATACTATGGGAAATTAGTACGGTTATTCCATCTTTTATTGATTACGATTCGAGTTATATACCTAATCAGGATTTTGATTTTGAATTTGTTTTTCACGATATTTCTTTCTTGCGATCTTTAAATATAATCGACATCAATGTTTCATCTGAAGCTCAGCTATACGGAAAAGTAAGCCCGCTTAAGAATCAAAGTTATTTGAATTTTAATGCGGAGGAATTTTATTTTAAAGGATTCACATTGAATTATCCGGAACTGTTTATTGAATCGAATGGGAAGGATATTTTTATCGAACTGATAAGCGACCTTATACATTATATGGATGGACCAAGCTATTTCATAGAAAATGAAATGGTCGCTATTGCCATTAATGATACATTGCTAATTGATTTTGAATGGTCACAAGTAGATAGAACAAAGGGGATTATAAACCTTGAAAGCGCGTTTTTACCTCATGGTGAAATCGAAGTTTCAAGCAATGGATCAATGTTTACATTTTTGGATAAAAAATGGTCAATAAGTGATGATGGGCTAGTTAGATTTGATTCACTTAAGGTTAACTTTAATACAGTAGAAATTGCTTCGGAAACTCAAAAAATTCGACTGAACGGTGAGTATGCAACACTATCAAAGGATACGCTACAGTTAGAGGTCGATAATTTTGAGTTAAGTAACTTTAATTATATGCTTCAGCAGTTTGATTACAAGGTTAATGGTATATCGAATGGTTATTTTCATTGGATCATGGAGGAGAATTCAATTAACCTGGAAGCTGACCTTAGAATAAATAATGCTGACTTTAACGATTACTTTTTAGGGGATATAAATATCCTTTCAAAAAAGAGTTCAACTGATTCTTCTTTTCATGTTGAAGTAAGTTTACTTGATGAAAAACTGGAGAAGCTTAAAATTGTAGGGAACATTAATCCCAACTCTGAAGATGAAATGATGGATCTTACTGTAGATTTTAATAAATTCGATCTTGATGTTTTAAATCACACCAATATTCCCGGTATATCAGATATAAAAGGAAACACAATTGGAAGTGTAAACATTGCAGGTTCACTCAAGAAGCCCACATTGATCGGTTCTCTCGAAATACAAAATGGTGGGTTGTTTGTTGATATTCTTGGGACCCATTTTACCTTTGATAACAAGATTGATATTTATGAAGATTTTATCGCATTAGACCCTTTCGAATTATATGATAAAGAAGGACGAAAGGGGATAGGCTATGGCACAATACTTCATGAACATTTAAAAGAATGGAATTATGACTTTTCATTAGAGATAGATAACTTATTGATAATGGACCTTAAAAACGATGTTGATGCATTATTTTATGGAAAGGCATATGGGACGGGGAATGCAAATATTTGGGGCTATAATAAGTTATTATTTATAGATGTTGTGGCGAGCACAAATAAAAACACAGAGATATTTATACCTATTAGAGAAAAGAGTTCGGTTGAGAAAATAGCTTTTATAGAATTTATTAATAGAGACAGCATGTCAGTACTAAATACTTACGTCAAGCCTATTATAGATATTTCTGGTGTGGAAATGAATTTGGAAATAGATGTTAACCCTAATGCAGAAGTACAGCTTATTTTTGATGAAGACTCAGGTGATATTTTGAAAGTCAGGTCTGATGGAATACTTCAATTAATCATCGATAAGGAAAATGGCTTTACCATGGCCGGTTCTTTAGAAACCTATGAAGGAGAATATCAATTCACTTTTGAATCAATCTTAAGTAAGAGATTTTCCATCCCAACCGGATCTATTGTCTGGCTAGGTGATCCGTATAATGCAAATGTTGATATTACTGCTGTTTATAGAACGCGTGCCTCTTTGGCCCCAATTATGATCGGTGAATCAGATCTATATAAAAGCCGCGTAAACACGAATGTTTACCTTGAACTTGATGGGAATTTACAATCGCCTGATATTGCTTTTGATATTGAATTACCTGATTCTGACGAGAAAGAACGAACGTTTCTTAGATCTGCCACTTCCACAACCGAGGACATGAATAAGCAAGTTGTTTCACTCTTACTCTTCAATTCATTTCAAAGTACTTCCGGATGGGATGAAAGTGGAGGTTTTGCATCAACGAATACTTTTGAGCTTTTATCGAATCAGGTATCTTCCTGGCTATCTCAAATCTCTGATGAAGTGGATGTAAATGTGCATTATCGCCCTGGAACGGAAACCTCTGGACAAGAAGTTGATGTTGGACTGACCACGGATATTTTAAATGAACGATTAACCGTTACAACACAAGTTGGATTTAAAGATCAAACTCTAAATCCAAATCCAAATACAACAGCCAATAATATTGTAGGTGATTTTATTTTGGAATATAAACTGACCAAAGATGGGAGAATTCGATTAAAAGGGTTTAATAAATCAAATGATAATTTAAATACATCAATTTATAAGCAATCACCTTATACCCAAGGGATTGGTATAGTGTTTAGAAAAGATTTTGATGGTAATTTAAAACGTAAGCATAGCGATAAAGAAAAGCTTCAGAAAAAGTATGAAGAGGAAGATAAGGACACTAAAGATGTCGAAAAAGAAAATTGATCACATTTCTTGCTTTTGTATTTCCTTATGATGCAATAGCCTTTTTAACTCTAATTCAAAATCGGTCCTAGATAACTTATAGTACAATCTACTGTCGTGAGCAAGTGAAAAAGCACCGTTTTGCTCAGATATCACAATAGCTATTACATCTGTTTGTTCAGCGATTCCTAATGCACTTCTATGTCGTAATCCGGTTCCTTTAGGCATACTCTTATTGTCAGAAAGGTTAAGAACACATTGAGCCATCTCTATCTTATTATTTTGGATAATAATAGCACCATCATGCAGCGGACTCTCCTTTTGAAACATTGATATAATGAGGTCTGAATTCACTGTTGCATCTATAACCTGACCACCGACAACAAACATAGTTGGGTTCGACTCTCTTCCTACCACAATTAATGCACCTATCTTATACTGCGACATATATTCACAAGCCTTTAAAATTGGTTGAAGGTCGATTGCATCTTCATCTACATCTTTGAAAAATTTATTAAAAAAGCTCCCCTTGTTTCTTTTAAAGAAGTCACGATTTCCAAGCATAAGTAGAAATTTCCTGAGTTCTTGTTGAAAAACGATTATCAAAGCGATCACTCCAACACCAATAAACTGTCCGAGTATCTCGCTTAACATCTGCATTTGCAGTGCTTCAACTACTTTCCATAATACGTAAATAGAAAGTATGCCAAGAAAAATATTAATTGCTGCTGTACCTTTTACAACATAGTATAGCCTGTAAATGAGGTACGCTACCAGCAGAATATCAACGATATCGAGCCATCTAATATCAATAAATAGGTAAAAATTATTCATTGTTGTGGTCTAAATTTCCTTTTGCATAAATGTAAATAATTTAATGAGCTCTTTTGCTTCATTTACGTCGTGTACACGTAATATTTTAACCCCTTTCTCTAATGCTATGGTATTTACGACAGTACTACCGGTCTTTGCATCATCAGGTTTTACCCCTAGTGTTTTGTAAATAAATGACTTACGAGATAAACCGACTAACATTGGAGCATTTAATGTTTTAAATTCATTTAAATGATTTAGTAAATAAAAATTTTGTTCTATTGTTTTTGAAAAACCAAATCCCGGGTCAATGATGATATCATGAACACCAAGTTGATTTAGCTTTTCAATTTGTTGACTAAAGAATGTAAATAAGTCGCCAATAAGGTCAGTATACTGCGTATTGCTTTGCATATTTCGGGGATTACCTTTCATATGCATTAGAATATATGGAAGTTTTAATTGAGCAACAGTATTAAACATTTCCGGATCCGCCTGACCACCACTTATATCATTGATCAGCAAAGCTCCGGCATCAGCAGCTTGTTTGGCTACTTTACTTCTGAATGTATCGATTGAAACGATGGTATCGCTAAAATTCTTTGAGATGCTTTCAATAGCAGGTATAACACGCTCCAATTCATCCTCTTCAGCAACATCAGCCGCTCCAGGTCGTGATGAATAACCTCCAATATCAATTATATCAACACCTGCATCCACCATTTGGCCTACTTTCTCTAACAGTATATCCTGTGTGACTCTACTTTTGCTGTAAAATGAATCGGGTGTTATATTTAAGATCCCCATCACTAAAGGAGAGGATAATTCTTTTAATTGTCCACCGAAATTGAGTGTATTATTTTGGTAAATTGATGTATATTTCACGCTACAATTTTACGGAATAAAAATAGATCAAACTAAGGACAAATTCTAGATGAGTCAAAAGACAAGTGGACAATTTGATAGTGTAATTAAACTATGTGAGGATATTTTTCTAAAGAAAAATAAGGACTATGGTACAGCATGGCGTATTTTAAGAACTTCCTCGCTTACCGATCAGTTATTTATAAAGGCAAATAGAATTAGAACTATACAGGATAATGAATTACAAAAAGTAGAAGAAGGGATAATCCCGGAGTTTATAGGGATCGTTAATTATTCTATTATGGCGTTGATACAATTGGATCTTGTTGATGATAAGCGCATGGAGTTGGAAGGAGAAGAAATTGAAAAGCTATATAATAAGTATTCTGCAACTGCCAAACAGCTAATGATGGATAAGAACCATGATTATGGTGAAGCGTGGCGCGATATGCGAGTTAGCTCCTTATGTGACCTTATATTGATGAAGATCTTGCGCGTAAAACAAATTGAAGATAATGACGGACAAACCTTAATTTCTGAAGGCTTGGATGCGAACTATCTTGATATGCTAAATTACGCAGTTTTTGCCTTGATCAAATTAGAAATTGAAAAAACAGATTAAACCCAAACAATACCAACTTTAAGTAATTATGAAATTACTACTTTTTATTTCCAGAGTTTTTGCCGGTTCCGTTTTAGTTGTATCCGGATTAGTAAAAGCGAATGACACATTAGGATTCAGCTATAAAATGGAAGAATATTTCTCGGCTGATGTTTTAAACATGGAATTTTTAGTTCCCTATGCACTTGCAATAGCTATTATTGTTTGCATTGCTGAAATTGTATTAGGATTAGCTCTCATTACAGGAGTAGAAATAAAAATTGCTTCATGGTTAGTGATGGTCCTTCTGGTATTTTTTGCTTTCCTCACCTTTTATTCTGCATACTTTGAGAAGGTTTCCGATTGTGGATGTTTTGGAGATGCGATCAAATTCACACCATGGCAGTCGCTTATGAAGGATATTGTGATTTTCATATTTGCCTTACCTGCTTTTATATTAAGGAATAAGATCAATATGAATACTGAAGAAGAAGATAGGAAGTACTTTATTGCTTCATTAATGTTTATTGCATTATTTGCTTCCTTTATGCTCGATTGGTCTTTTCCAATTTGGTTTGCACTTGCCTTCTTTGTATTAACGATGGTTGTTAAGAAGATCGCTGAAGGAAGATCATCAGAATGGATAATTTTTGGTGTTGCGATAGTATTATCATTATCATTTTCTTACCATACATATTCTCACTTACCGATCAAGGATTATCGTCCTTATGCTATTGGAAAAAGTATTACAGATCAAATGACCATACCTGAAGGGATGCAAGGAGATATATACGAAACTGTATTTGTCTATAAAAACACTGATACAGGAGAGGAAATGACTTTTGATCAAAGCAATTACCCATGGCAAGACTCAACATGGGTATGGGTAAGCACGGATAATAATTTGATTTCGAAAGGATATGAGCCCCCTGTTCATGATTTTGTAATTTCTGATAGTGATGGATATGAGTTACAGGAAGATATTCTTGCTGAAGAAGAAGCAGTGATTTTGGTGATACTTTATGACATGCAAAAATCAAACGTAGCGGCAATGGAAAAGATAAATGCATTTGTTAAAGATGCTGATGAAAATGGCACTTATGTCTATGGTTTGACCGCATCGCTTTATGATGAAGTAGAAGCGTTTAAGCATGGTAATCAGGTGCCGGTTACTTTTTATAGTGCAGATGAGACGATGTTAAAGACCGTAATAAGATCGAACCCGGGAATTGTAATAATTAAAAAAGGAGTTGTTATTGGAAAGTGGCATTATAATGATCTCCCACTGTTTAACGAATTAAAAAAATCTTTGCTTTAAGTGTTTACTTTCATCATTCGTAAATTACTCTATGGAATATTGGTATTATGGGGCGTTGTTAGCTTTGTATTCCTGATCTTTAGTATAAAACCAGGTGATCCTGCACGAATGATGGGTGGACAGCATGCTACTGCAGAAGTAATAGCTGCTATAAATAAAGACTTGGGACTTGATCTCCCTTTATACAAACAGTATTTATTTTATATCAATGATCTTTTACCGATCTCCATTTTAGAAAAGAATAACGAAGATTCTAGAATTTACGCTGATCCTGAAAAATATTCTGTTTCTTTTTCTATTCCGATAACGGAAAACCGAATGATTGTGCTTAAGAAACCCTACTTAAGAAGAAGTTATCAATCACGTAAAAAAGTTTCAGATATTATTTGGGAAGCGTTTCCTGGAACTTTTGTCTTGGCTATTGTAGCAATGACATTTGCCTTGATCATTGGCTTGTTTGCCGGTGTGTTTTCAGCACTTTATAAGGGATCATTTTTTGATAATTCTACTTTGTTTCTTTCTGTATTGGGAATGTCAGGACCGTCTTTCTTTATGGCTATCTTGATTTCATGGTTAGGTGGATATGTTTGGTATGAACAAACTAATTTACCTATGCTTCCTTTTGTACTGTTTATCTTTGGGATGATCGCTTATGCTTTTAGGAGGATTAAAGAAAAGAAGAAAGTATGGCCTTTAAGTATGGTATCCTTAGGGTTTAAGTACTTTTTTATAGGATTTCTTCTTTGGACTTTTATATCATTAATTCACTTCTTGTTTCCAGCTATTAATTTAAGTCTGTTTACTGGAACTTTTAGTTTACCAGGAACAGGGTTGGATATGACTGGATCTATGTATGAGTACGACGTGTATACCGGAAAATATCTAAGTCTGCAAAATCTACTACTCCCGGCGCTTACTTTAGGTATTAGACCCCTTGCTATTATCGTTCAATTAACTAGAAGCTCTATGATCGAAGTGATGGATCAGGATTATATTAGAACAGCAAAAGCAAAGGGCTTATCCTCATGGGAAATAGTTTGGAAGCATGCGATCAAGAATACATTAAACCCTATAATTACTGCAGTGTCAGGTTGGTTTGCATCCATGTTAGCAGGTGCTGTATTTGTTGAATATGTTTTTGGATGGAAAGGACTGGGACTTGAGTTATTTAATTCATTAATTAAAGATGATTTACCCGTTGTAATGGGTTCAGTTTTATTTATAGCAACTATTTTTGTTATCATGAATATCTTGGTAGATATACTATATGGAATATTAGATCCAAGAGTAAGAATATAAAATTATGAGGAAGAGTATTGTAGCAGGAAATTGGAAAATGAATATGAGTCATGTTGAAGCATTGAATTTGTATAAATCATTATCGGCACTGGAAGAATCATTTCCTTCTAATGTGGAGGTATTGGTTGCTCCACCATACGTTTACTTAAATGAATTGAACAATATAGGAAAGGGTTCGAGAGTAAAAGTAATAGCTCAAAACTGTGCCAGTAATGAAAGTGGAGCGTATACAGGAGAAGTTTCAGCTTCAATGCTTCGTTCTATTGGTATTAACAGTGCGATCGTAGGGCATTCGGAACGGAGGCATGTTTTTGGAGAGAGCATTAGAGAGGTTACAGAGAAGGTTCTTATGCTTCTTAAACAAAATATGCAGGTTGTTTTTTGTGTAGGTGAACAATTGAGTGAACGAAAAGGAGGATCTCATTTTAATGTGATCAGTGATCAGTTACAATCTGTATTATCACTTGAACCTAGTTTATTTGAAAAAATTGTTGTGGCCTATGAACCCGTATGGGCTATAGGTACGGGAGAAACAGCTTCACCGGAACAAGCACAGGAAATGCATTCTTTTATTCGTTCAAAATTAAATGAAGTCTATGGTAAGCAATCCAATCAAACAAGGATTCTTTACGGTGGAAGTGTAAAACCCAATAATGCCTCCGAAATATTTGGAAAACAAGATGTTGATGGTGGCCTTGTTGGAGGAGCATCTTTAGACGCTTCCGTATTTGCTGAGATTATTAAAGCAGCTGGGTAATTTTTTGAATTACGCCCCGATAGCTATCGGGGACGAATTACGAATCAGGATCTAGAAATAATAGTTGATTCCTAATGCTGGTAATATCGGCAATTGATTCACTACTTCTGCAGTAAACCTGTCTACATAAAACACGTTTGCCCTATCGTAAACGTTGGTTACACTCACATCGATCACTAATCTTGATTTTTTACTGAATTCAAATGTTTTCTTTACTCCTATATCTAAACGATGATAAGTAGGGAGTCGACCAGTATTCAGATCGCTTAATAAATATTGTAAAGCCTCACTATTACTTGTGGTAATATTAGTATTGATTCCATCAGCTAACGTTTGTCCTTCATAAAACCCAGATGTTTGTGTGAACGGGAAACCTGATCCAAAATTCCAACGGGCATTTACTTCCCAGGTCTTATCTTTTCCAAATTTACGACTGGCAACAATATTTATGTTATGGCGACGGTCATATACGGGATTATAACTTTGTAAGCCATCCCATCTATCAGATTTTCCATAAGAATAAACTACCCAGATGAAATTTACACGATCCGTATATTTCATAATAAAATCAGCTCCAATAACAGTTCCTGTTTCAACAATATAGTCTGTTTTGAGGTAGTCAGGTACATCTGGTGTAGTTTCATTGAATACTTTAAATCTATTAGCATTTATTAACTGATCATAATATTTATAATAGCCTTCAATATTGATATTTAAATGCTCATTTATATCGTATTCGAAACCAGCGATCAAGTGAGATGCTTGTTGAATAGATTTATCAATGGTCTTTATATCTCCGGATTCAGTCAGCATATCATCTGGAAGGCTCTCTGGCGAGGTGACATAACCATAAAAAAGATTTACTACATCACGATCAGAATTTGTTGCTACTAAATTTTGCGAGTAGAGTCCGGCAGAAGCTTTGATTCTGAAAAGAGGGGAGATGTTGTATTTTAAAGCTAAACGAGGTTCAGGTGAAAAATGATTAATAGAAGAATAATAAATAAACCTAAACCCGGCATTTATAATAAGTTTTTCATTTGCCAATAAGAACTTATACAAAGCATACGCTGCAATGTCTGTTGTGTTACTGGTTTGACTTAGCTGTTGACCAAAAGAATTAAAAAATGAAAAATCAGTACCTAATCCACTAACATCAAATCCATATTTTAATTCATTCTTACCAATGAAGTACTTCATATCTAGTCCAAGACTAAAGTTACTTATATCGCTTCTTCTAGGGTCATTGGATTCTTCTGTTAATTCAATTCCATAATTTGAAAAATTAAACCGTCCTTCAAGTAAAACTGCTGAAGTAGCAGGTACCAAAACGAAACTCATTCCAGCACCCCAATTATTCCAATTAAGTTCACTAAAATCGTTGAACTTGACCCTGTCATTAAAAGAGAATCCATTTAAATTCACTTTTGTACCATTACCTGAACCAAAGCTCACTTTACCAAAAAGGTCGTTGTATTCGAAGGGAAGTCCATCACCATCATTTATATAGGGATAAAAGATCGTTGAAGATTGATCTAAATAGGATGTTTTCGCAGAAAGTAAATAGGTTATTGCCCCATCGTCATTCGTTTTTTGTTTTTTTAACGGACCTTCTACCGATACTTTAGCGCCAAAAGTGCTTAAGCTAACAGAACCACTATGTTCTTTTTTATTTCCATCACGTGTAGTTATGTCCAGAACAGAAGAAATACGGCCTCCATATTGTGCTCCAAAACCACCCGTATATATATCGGCATTTTTCATTACATCTGTATCGAAAACAGAGAATAAACCAATTGAGTGGAAGGGCTGCATAATGGTCATTCCATCAAGAGTTACACGATTCTGAACTGGTGAACCCCCACGAATAAATAACTGTCCACCTTGGTCTCCAGTAAATACAACACCTGGAATGACTTGCATATATTGAGCAATATCAGGTGTTCCACCAACCGAAGGTAATAATTGTATTTCCTTGCTTGAAACACTGGTAACCGACATTTTAACTCTTGTTTGTCTTTCTTTTGTTTCTGCTGAGATCGTCACTTCGTCCATCTCAATGGCGCCCGATTTCAAGGTGATCTTAATATTAAGTATATCTCCACTTCTTAATACGATATCCTCTCTGTACTCCTCGTAACCGATTGAACTTACAATAAGCGTATAACTCCCGGTTTTAACTTTGGAGATGGTATAATACCCATTTACATCCGTTGAAGAACCGTATGTTGTACCGTCAAGGTAAACATTAGTAAAAATAACTGGCTCACCTGATTCTTCATCGAAAACAAAACCTCTTACCGTTCCGGTTTGAGCAATAGTAACGATGGAAACGAATAGAAATAATAGTGTGGCGTATAATTTATTCATGAAAAATTTTAATAGGGTAACAAAAATAACAATTTGTAGAGCTATTTGGAATGTGATTTACATACGGTAAAAAATAGCCCATTAAGTGTATGTAGACAATTATATATGGTTAATTCATTATTTTATTTATTAATTCTTTCATCCATTCATTGTGGTCATTTGCCCCAACATTATATCCTTTCGATTTCATGTCGTATTCTCTAATCATATTGATGACATTTACCACTTTCATCGCTGAATAATTCCTAGCAGCAACTTTATATTCCTTTACAAAAAATGGATTAACACCTAATACCCTTGCAAGATTAGCATCCGTTTTATCTTTCGTATAATAAAAAAGCATTAAGCGATTAAAATAATTGAAAAGATTAATGGATAGAAGGGGAAAAGGATGACTCTTTAAATTTTCACCGTAATAAAGTATTATCTGATTGGCTTTTTTAAAATTCTTTGTTCCAATTGCTTTTTGAAGTTCAAAAATGCTAAAATCCTTACTTATACCAATTTTACTCTCTATATCAACGGCGCTTATAGTATCTCCTTTTTGCATACCAATAAAGAGTTTTCCTAGCTCATTAACCAGTTTCGAGATCTCATTCCCTAAATGGTCGGTCAGGATTTGTGCACTTAACACATCTATTTTATAGCCCTGATGCTTACAATAATCAATGATCCATGGAGGAAGCTTATAGTCAGGAATTTTAACACTGTTAAAAAGAACAGCATTTGGATTTTTCTTAGGACTGTAAGCATTCTTTCTACCATCAAAGTTTTTGCCCTTCATAACAATAACAAAGGTGGTAGTGGCAACAGGGTTAATTAAGTATGCTTCGTATTCTCCGAGGTTTTTAAGCTTTTGGGCTTCTTTGATGATGACGATCCTACGATCAGACATCATTGGATATTGTTTAGCTATTGAAAGAATGGATGCCGGATCACTTTCCATTCCATAAAAAATATCCATGTTAAAGGACCTTTCTCCTTCATTCAGGATGTCGTTTTCAATTGACTGAACAATCTCGTCAATAAAAAACGACTCCATTCCCCCAATAAGATAGACTGGTGCAATTTCCCCTTTCTTAATTTCACTAATGATCTTTTTATGGGGCATCTTTATTCAAATCTTAGGTGACGCACAGACTTTCCATCTTCCTTAATTTCTTTAAGTGCATCAATTCCAATTTTTATATGATCTTTCACGAAACTTTTCGTTACTAAACTATCACTTTTAGTTGTTTTAACACCTGAAGGAATCATTGGTTGATCCGTGACCAGTAAAAGTGCTCCTACAGGTATTTGATTTGCAAAACCAACAGAAAAAAGCGTGGCTGTTTCCATATCAATAGCCATAGCTCTGATCTTTTTTAAGTACTTTTTGAATTTATCATCATGCTCCCAAACTCTTCGGTTTGTTGTGTAAACAGTTCCTGTCCAATAATCTTTTTGATGGTCTCGAATAGTTGAAGAGATCGCACGCTGTAGGTTAAATGCGGGCAATGCAGGGACTTCTTCAGGGAAATAATCTTTACTAGTTCCTTCTCCTCTAATTCCGGCAATAGGTAGTATAAAGTCACCAATTTTATTCTTCTTTTTTAATCCCCCACACTTTCCAAGAAATAAAACAGCTTTTGGGCGAATAGCACTTAAAAGATCCATGATGGTTGCTGCATTTGCACTTCCCATTCCGAAATTTATCATGCTTATACCATCCATAGTAGCACTGGGCATTGCTTTGTCAGAGCCAACAACTTTAACATTATGAAGTTCTGCAAAAGACTCAACATAATTATCAAAATTTGTCAAAAGAATATACTTTCCAAATTCTTCAAGCTCCACACCTGTATACCTAGGTAACCAATTTTCTACTATTTCCTTCTTTGTTTTCATACTTCACTTTTATAGACCTTAAAATTAATTTAAATTCGTTGATGTGAGTTCGAACTTGATTAAATTAAATTTACCTGAATTACCTGTACGTGTTAAGGTTGAAGATGATGTTGAAAAAATATTTGACCCAATACGTAAAAAGTGGCTGCTCTTAAGTCCGGAAGAATGGGTGCGACAGTATTTTCTTCTCTTTATGCATCATGTTTATAAGTATCCATTAAGCTTAGCAGAAACGGAAAAGAAATTTGATCTTTTTAATACGATCAAACGTGCTGATATTGTTTTTTATAATCGAGAACTAAATCCACAAGTAATTGTTGAATGCAAGGCACCATCAGTAAAATTAAATAAAGAGGTCTTTGATCAGCTTATTAATTATCATATGGCATTGAAAGCTGAATATTTGATCATCACAAATGGTATGGAGCATTATATATTCCAATTTATTAAAGGAAAAGTGAAGTTTCTTAAGGAGATACCTAGCTATTTAGGTTAAATAAATAACAACTTAAATGCATAATACTCTCGTTAGAGTATTATGTTAAAGTCTGGTGTTTGTTAGACGAATATTTTTAATTTTGCCTGCAAATTTAGATCTATGAATTTAGAAGGAATCATTTCAATCTCTGGTAAACCTGGCCTTTATAAGGTCGTATCAAAAAGAAAAAATGGATTGATAGTTGAGTCTATCCCTGAACAAAAAAAACTTAATGTTTTTGCGTTGGATAAGGTAAGCGCGTTGGATGATATTAGTATTTATACTTATGAAGAGGATATTCCACTTAAAGAAGTTTATTCAAAGTTGTTTGAATTAGAGGAAGGAAAGAAAAGTATAGATCATAAAGAAAGCGGTGACAATTTGCGCAAAAAAATGATACAGATCTTACCGGATTTTGATCAAGACAGAGTTTATTCATCAGATCTAAAGAAATTATTCCAATGGTATAATCTGCTTATTTCAGCTAATTTATTAGTGGCTGATGTGGAGGAAGAGAAGGAAGTGGAGGAAGTGAAAGAAGTGAAGGAAGTGAAAGAAGTGAAAGAAGTGAAGGGAGTGAAGAAAAAATAGAATTAAATATAAAAGAAAGAACCAATATATATATCATGAAAAAAACAGTCATATTCCTATTGCTTACCGTTTTATCGTTTAGTGCGTATTCGCAGACTAAGAATAAATCAGTTGCTTATCCACCCAATACTTCAAAAAACATTAAAGGCTCCTCTTTATTTATTCAAATTATAGGACTTGAACAGATAGATGGGAATAGTATAAAATTCATTGTTAAAATTGGAGATGAAAATAAGTTCTATATTCAGAACGATCGTGAATTCGAGGTATTTGATCAAATTCAATCAGAAGTATCTTCATATCAAACACTTCCAGATGTACTTAATTATTTAAAAAGTAAAGGTTTTGAACTTGAGTATTATACGAGTATTGCACTTGATGGTATGTTACGTCATGATATGATCTTTTCATTTGCGACCAATTGATAAAAAGAGAAAAGTATTTAAATCGAGAGAACCCGTTTGAAACGGGTTTTTTTTATGTGTTTTAGTTTAGCTTTTGCAGACTAATCATTAGAAATTCAGGAATATATACTTTAAATGTATAACCATTCTCAAGGTTCTTAAATAAATAATAGCCTTTCATCTTGCCTACATGAGTAGTGAAATCACAGGCTGATTCGTACTTAAAATGCTGGTAGCTTTTTATAAGAGGTTGTTTGCCTATCACACCTTCCCCATCAACCTGTCTTACATTTCCCAATCCATCTGTAATATGCCAATGTCGATTTAGCAAACGCACAGGAAATTCGTTGGTGTTAGTAATCTCTACAGAATAGGAAAAGAGGAATTCTCCGTTGTTCTCATTTGAGAAAACGGGTTCGTATCGAGATGATACCTTTATCTCTATTCCACTTGTTACAGCACTCTTCATTACTAATTATTAAGATAAAAGTAAAAAAATATCTCAAACAAACATTTTATATAATGAATGCAGACATAATATTTTAGATCTGTTATTTATTTAAAGATGTGAAACAGCAAATTGTAGACCTACTATTCTGTCGTACATTTTATCAGGATCTTTATAATAAACAATAACAGTATAGTCATTATTCGTTTGAAAATGGGTACCCTCGATGAATGCCATTTGGCCAGAAGCCTCATCATCAGGCAAAAAGAAATAAGCGTAGTTATAGTACCCCTGCTTTATGAAAATGCGTTTTTTGTAAGCATTTCGTTCGAAATCATATTCAAGTTCATACTTATTGCTGTATTCATAATTGCTAAATTGCCCACCTATGTATAAGCCTGCATTGTGTACGGGAAAATCGAAAGGAAGAGTAAAATAGACCCATACATAATCTGCCTCGGTATCAAAATTTAATGCATAATCGATTTTGATTAAATAATTACCATTAAGGTCTTCCCAAGTAGAGTAGCGCTTAAATGTTTTTTTTTCGTCAGGGTGAAGAAATACCCTCACCCTTGATGAATCTTCATTGATGATTGCGATTCTCTCAGATTGGTAGCGAAGGTCCTTAATATCAAAATTTCGGTATTCATTTCCACCGTCAAAACTCGACTTCTCTTCAAAGTCGTAGATTAACTCACTTCCCTTTATAAACTTTGGTTGTAAACCAGTAATAGCATTGTCCCAGCGATTATTCTGCATTACTACTACCTTAATTTCATCATAGGGATTGAAAATTTGTAACCGACCAACATTAACATTAAAGTCAACTTCTTGTCGGTAATCTCTGTCAGCAACAACACTCGATGATTTAACTTTTATTTTAACACTTGCTTCATTTTCATAAACCATAAAACGCTGTGTTATAATAAGTTTGTCGTGATCCATTCCTTCGAAAACTTTAAGGATGTAATTTCCTGATGTTAGTAGTTCTACATCTCTATTTGGTAATTCAAGCGAATAATGCGTGTAATCTTGAAGCGTATTAACAGAATATAAATAGTCGTACAACTCATTTTCATTAAAACCATTCATATAATCATTTAAGCGCAGATCGGAAACCTCCCAATTAGCATTGCAATGGATAATGCTATAATAATAGATCGACTGTTCATCGTTGAGATCATCAAATGCAAAATGTACTTTGTCTGAAGAGTTTAATTGAATAATTGCAGGATTCAATGGAAACCCGACTTTATAACACTGTACCGTCTCGATGCCTTTTTTGAAAACTTTATTCTCTAATTGTGAATAGGATGTAATAGAAATTGAGGAAGAAAATAAAAAGAGTAATAAGAACTTGAAGTAGTAATGTTTCATAATTTGTTTAATAGCACAAAATAAGTCGAAATTTATGCAACATTTATACCTAAATTTATTTTTGGTCATTTAATGTTTGTCTTTGTAATATTATACATCCAAAATACCCAATTTTGACAAAACGATTCACGCTACTTTTATTTCTATTTTTCATTTTGATTCCGGGTAAAGAAGCGGCTTGTCAAAAAGATAGCACTAAAGTAATTAAGCAAAGTAGCAAAAGAGTAATTGTTTTTTCTAGTCAAGGTCTCTTGGCTATTGGTTCACTCGCTTATCTACAAAACACCTGGTATTCCAATTTTAATACGGGGAAATTTCGCACTATTGATGATAGTGGCCAGTGGTTGCAAATGGATAAAATAGGGCATATGGCAACGGTGAATATGGTGAGTAATGTTAATTATCATGCCTATAGCTGGGCAGGATACTCAAATAAACAAGCGACGTGGATGGGCTTTGGTCTAACGTGGAGTTACCTAACAGCCATAGAAATAATGGATGGCTACTCTGAAGGATGGGGTTTTTCCTGGAGTGATATAGCTGCAAATACCATTGGCGGAGCATTGTTTGTAGCACAACAGTTAACATGGGAAGAACAAAGAATTCTAATGAAATTCTCTTATCACGCTACAGAATATGCCGCCATGCGACCGGAGGTTCTTGGTTCAACTTCTGCTCAACGGATTCTAAAAGATTATAATGGACAAACCTATTGGCTTTCTGTCAACCCGCAATCATTTTTCAAAGAGAGAAAAGTATTTCCAAAATGGCTAAACTTAGCCTTGGGTTACTCTGCTGATGGGTTATTGGGAGGGAAATCGAATGTTGGTGATGACTATGATTTCAGTGATATTCCACGAATTCGACAATTTTATTTTTCTCCCGATATCGATTTTTCTAGGATAACAACTAAAAGTAAATTCCTCAAAGGACTATTTGTTGTTCTAAATATGATAAAAGTTCCGGCACCAACACTTGAAGTTGATCAAAATGGAGATGTGAAATTTTACTTTTTTTACTTTTGAAGAAATGAATACTCCCAAGATATTTATCCTACTGTTAGTTGTCTTTTGTTTCGATATATCGCTTCAAGCTCAGGACGTAGTAAAAGTTGTAACTCTTGAAGGGGTTGATATTTCCGCTGTTGCTGATGATTTTGACACGAAGGCTTTTATCGAAAAAGTAAAGAATGATAACACCTTTTACCTCGCTTTCAAGGCACTAAATTATTATCCAGCGCGATACAATGCATGGTTAAAGGTTTTTAAAAGGGGAGAAAAAGAAAAAGGACATGTTAATAGAAGTGCAGAACGCTTCAAGTCAGAAGACCTCATGTGGGTAGTTATTACGGAAGAAGAAATTAAAGGAAAGGTCAAGAAGAAAAATGGTAAATATAAGTACCTGACAGCCGAAGTATGGGATGAAGTTTTTTTTCCGGTAGAGAAGAAGAAGGTAAATATGAAACCTACCCGGGAATTTGAAAAGAACAAAGACTTAAGCAGTTCAGAGAAACACCGAATGGAGGTAAAGCAAATGATGTTTAACCCCGGTTTAGAAGTTGATGGGATTCCATTTATTGGGAAAAAGATGGGCATTTTCGAAGAGCTTATGCATGAATACTATGAATATAGCGTGTATCAAACAAATTATAAAGATTCGATCGAATGTTTAGTATTTGAAGCGGAGATAATGGAAGGTTTTAGAGAAGGGAAAACAGTTATTAAATCCTTGTTAACCTATTTCGATAAAGAGACTTATGAGGTTCTTAAACGAGACATCCACCTAAAGTACTTCAGTCTGCCTATTGATTTTGATATCTATATAAATGTTGAAAATCAACGGGTGAATGGGGTTTTATTACCTGAAAAGATCTATTACAAGGGTTTTTTTGACCTTCCTTTTATGAAAAAGGAAGAAATTGAGTTTATGCTCTATGATTTTGACTACTTGTTTTGATTGTTAAAAAATCGTAGTAATTAGCGCGTAAATAAAGTGAGTTAAAGTCACGAATATTTACCTTTACAATTAGTCAAAAACCGACTACAAACGACTATGTTTCTTATTTTTGATACCGAAACTACGGGGCTTCCCCGTTCTTATACTGCACCAGTAAGCGATCTTGAGAATTGGCCCAGAGCTGTTCAGATAGCATGGCAATTACATGATAGCCTTGGGCAACTTATCGAAGTTAAGAACTATATCATTAAACCCGAAGGTTTTACCATCCCTTTTAATTCTGAAAAAATTCATGGGATCAGTACAGATCGAGCGCTTAAACAAGGAGTTGATCTAAAATGGGTTTTAGAGGAATTTGCTAAAGTATTAAAGCAAACTTCATTCAATGTAGGGCATAATGTTGAATTCGATATCAACATTATGGGTGCCGAATTTCTTCGTAATGGGATGGAAAACCCCTTACCGGAAATGTTGGAGATCGACACGATGAAAAACTCAGTTAATTTCTGTGCTATTCCCGGAGGTAGAGGTGGAAAGTTCAAGTACCCAAACTTGGGTGAACTACATCAAAAGCTTTTTGATGAAGGATTTGGAGAAGCACATAATGCTTCTGCTGATGTTGAAGCGACGACTCGGGTGTTTTTTGAATTAGCCAGACTGGGAGTTATTCCTCCTTCAATGCTGAATTTTAATTCAGAACAGTTTAAAGAATTTAAAGAGGCGAATCCTAAGCAAATAAAGGCAATAGGACTAAATATCGAACCCTATGCGCCGGAAGAACTTGAAGAAATTATACCTGATGAGCAGCGAGTTGAAGATGTAGATAAAATATCAATTGAAGAAGGCTTGGAGCGACTCAAAGATGTTCCATTCTCTCATTTACATAATCATTCTCAATTCTCCGTACTTCAGGCTACATCAAAACTTGATGCCTTAATAGATCAGGCCGTTAAATATAAAATGCCAGGCTTAGCAGTTTCTGACCTTGGAAACATGTTCGCTGCCTTTAAATTTGTAAGTAAAGTACTGGCTCATAATAAGCATGTTGAAGGAGTAAATAAAGAGTTAGAGGCGGAAGGAAAAGAGCCGACAGGTCATACGATTAAGCCTATAGTTGGGTGTGAATTCTATCTGTGTCAAGATCTTAATGATAAGACGAAGAAAGATAATGGATTTCAGATCGTTGCATTAGCAAAGACGAAAAAAGGATATAAAAACTTGGCTAAATTGTCATCTATGGCCTTCCTTAATGGCTTTTATTATGTTCCAAGGATCGATAGAAAATTGCTTCTGGAATATAAGGAGGATATCATTATTACGAGTGGGGGAATCAGTGGCGAAGTCGCTGATCTACTATTGAATGTTGGTGATAAGCAAGCCCTGGAGGCGATGCTGTGGTGGAAGGAACATTTTGGGGAAGACTTCTACCTTGAACTACTCCGACATAATTTAGATGAGGAGAATAGGGTGAATGAAGTGCTTGTTGAATGGGGAAAGAAGCACGACATAAAGTATTTTGCATCGAATAATACCTTTTATATTGATAAAGAGGATTCAAAAGCACACGATATACTGCTTTGTGTTAAAGAAGGGGAAAAGGTGGAGACACCTATAGGTAGAGGAAGAGGATTTCGCTATGGTTTTCCTAATGATGAATTCTACTTCAAGAGCAGCGATGATATGAAAAAGCTTTTCGGAGATCTTCCGGAAGCTATTGAATGTACGAATGAGATCGTAGATAAAATCGAGATCTATGACTTAGCAAGTGATGTTTTGTTACCGAAATTTGATATTCCTGATGAATTTAAGGATGATAAGGATGATGAAGATGGAGGGAAAAGAGGGGAGAATGCCTATTTGCGTCACCTAACTTACGAAGGGGCTAAAAAGCGATACAAAACTATTTCTGAAGAACTTCGTGAGCGCTTGGATTTTGAATTAGCTACTATTGAAAAGACGGGCTATCCAGGGTATTTTCTGATCGTCCAGGATTTTACAAGTCAGGCTAGAAAAATGGGTGTTTCTGTTGGTCCTGGAAGAGGGTCAGCTGCAGGTTCTGCGGTCGCTTATTGTACAGAGATCACCAATATTGACCCCATTAAATATGACCTTCTATTTGAGCGGTTTCTGAATCCTGACCGTGTGTCAATGCCCGATATTGATATTGATTTTGATGATGAAGGTAGAGGGAAGATCATCGATTGGGTAGTAAATAAATATGGTTCAAGTCAAGTTGCACAGATCATTACTTACGGCTCGATGGCAGCTAAATCCTCCATTCGAGATACAGGAAGAGTGCTTGGATTACCACTTAATGAGACAGATCAGTTAGCAAAATTAATTCCGGATAATATCTCCTTATCCAAACTCTTTACCCTTGATGATAAAGCCTTAAAATCGAAGGTTAGTTCAGAGCAGATGCCTAATGCTATTGCGATGAAGGGTAGAGCGGAAGATGGTGATCTTGCTGCACAAACGATAAATCAAGCCCGTAAAATAGAAGGTTCGGTAAGAAATACTGGAACACATGCTTGTGGAGTGATCATTGCACCAGATGATCTTACCAACCACCTTCCGGTTTCTATGGCGAAGGATTCGGATCTTTTGGTTACTCAGTTTGATAACTCGGTAGTAGAGGCGGCTGGACTCCTAAAAATGGATTTCCTGGGTTTAAAAACACTGTCCGTAATAAAAGATGCTATTACCTTGGTTAAGGAAGGCCATGGAGTTGTAATAGATCCTGATGAGATACCTCTAGATGATAAGAAAACTTACGAATTGTATCAGAAAGGGTGGACCAATGGGACATTCCAGTTTGAATCTGTAGGGATGCAGAAACATCTGCGTAACCTGAAACCTGACAAATTTTTGGATCTTATTGCGATGAATGCCTTGTATCGTCCGGGACCTATTGAGTACATTCCAAACTTTATTGCCAGAAAAAATGGGAGGGAAGAGATCGTTTACGATGTACCCCAAATGGAGGAGTATTTGGCCGAGACCTATGGTATTACGGTGTATCAGGAGCAGGTAATGCTACTCTCACAAAAACTTGCTGGATTTACTAAAGGTGAAGCTGATGTTTTACGAAAGGCGATGGGGAAGAAGAACCCTGTTCTTTTGGGTAAACTAAAACCTAAGTTTATTGAAGGCTGCGATAAAAATAAAATTGATGCTGAGAAAGCGGAGAAAATTTGGGTCGATTGGGAGAAATTTGCTGCTTATGCTTTCAATAAATCACATTCAACTTGTTACTCGGTTGTAGCTTTTCAAACGGCCTATTTAAAAGCGCATTACCCTGCAGAATATATGGCTTCGGTGCTTACGCACAACATGAATGATATAAAGAAGGTGACTTTCTTTATGGAAGAGTGTAGGAGAATGGGATTGGCTGTATTAGGGCCTTCTGTTAACGAATCAGGACTAAAGTTTAGGGTTAATGAGAAAGGAGAAATTCGCTTTGGATTAGGAGGAATAAAAGGGGTAGGTGAAAATGCTGTACAGAGTATAATTGCCGAAAGAGTAGAGAATGGTTCTTTTATTTCTTTACCGGACCTTACAAAAAGAGTGGAGTCTAATCAGGTGAATAAAAGGGTATTGGAAAATCTTGGCTTGGCTGGAGCTATCGATACTTTCGGATTGAACCGTTCCCAACTTTTTAAAGCGGATGAAAAGACGGGCAGGTCTTATATTGAGACCGCTTTACGCTTTGGATCAAAATATAAAGAATCACAAAATAGTAGTCAGGTCTCTATGTTCGAACAGAGCGATCAGTTCGACATGCCAGAGCCGATGGCGCCCATAGAACCTGAGTGGGGTACGCTGGAGAAGTTAAAGAAAGAGAGAGAGGTAGTCGGTATTTTTATTACCGGTCACCCTTTGGATGATCATTCATTTGTAATTAAGAATTTTTGTCGAAATCAATTAAGTGATCTTGAGGACCTGGATAAATTGAAAGAGAGATCTCGGAATATTAGTGTAGCAGGAATGATCACCAATGTTGATCATCGTATTTCTCAAAAAGGAAACCCCTGGGGACGTTTTACATTGGAAGATTATAATGGAAGTTACCAATTCTCACTGTTTAGTAAGGATTATTTACGTTTAAGGAATTTTATTAATACCGATTGGTTTGTTTTTATTGAAGCGACCGTATCTTATAATGATTATAGGAATAGTACGGAATTGAAGATCAAAAACATCATCATGCTTGCTGAATTAATGGATATTAAAGCGAAAGCATTACAAATTGACATTGACTTAGAAACGATGGATGCAACATTGGTTGAAGACCTTGTTAATATCTTAGATCAGCCTCAAGGAAAGTTGGGTGTTAAAATACGTTTCTTTGATAATGGTAACATGATTCAATTGAAGTCGAGGAAGAAGGGGATTAAACTGAATAAAGAAACTACAGACCATCTGGCGATGATGGATAATGTGAAAGTTAGATTGATTTAAAAAATGCAGTTAGGCAGACATTTAAGAAAAATAAATAACGTAATTTTGCCTTCTGTTTTAAGAATATAATAACGGGTCGTTTTGACCACAAAAGAAAATAATAATGGAAGTAATTTTTGACAATGCAAATTTTGAAGAAAAGGCAATAAAGTCTGATAAAGTAGTAATGATCGATTTCTGGGCGGAATGGTGTGGACCATGTAGAATGGTTAGTCCTATTGTTGAAGAAATTGCAAATGAATATGGAGCTGATCAAGCAGTGATCGGTAAAGTAAATGTTGATGAAAACCCTGAGATCTCAATGCGTTTTGGAATTCGTAACATTCCAACGATTCTTTTTCTAAAAAATGGTGAAGTTGTTGATAAACAAGTAGGTGCAGTTCCAAAACACGTACTTGAAGAAAAGCTTAAAAGCCACATGTAAGATATATTTAATACTAAAAAAGGCCATCCATAATCCCAATAGCTATCGGGACGGGATGGCCTTTTTTATTTTATTATCATAGCTTAAAACCCATGGTAATAAAATTAATCTTCAACCTCAACCTTTTGAATTACATCTCCTTCTAGAATATCATCGATCACATCCAAACCATCAACAACTTTTCCAAAACAAGTATGCACACCATCAAGGTGGGAAGTATTGTTACGGCTGTGGCATACAAAAAATTGTGAACCACCTGTGTTTTTCCCTGCATGGGCCATAGAAAGTACTCCTCTGTCGTGGTATTGATTTTCTCCGCTTGTTTCACAGTCGATCGAATAACCGGGACCACCCGCTCCAGTACCATTTGGGCACCCACCCTGAATTACAAAGTCAGTTAGAACACGGTGAAACGTAAGTCCATCATAATATCCATCTTTTGCTAGTTTTACGAAGTTAGCAACCGTAGCCGGTGCATCATTGTCGTAAAATTCGATACTCATCGTACCTTTATCGGTGATCATTTTTGCTTTTGTCATAGTATGTTTTTTTAAAGAGTGCAAAGATATGATTTGTGTCTTAATATGTTAAGATATCTGCTTCTGATTAATTACCTTTATTGTAAACTCCGAAGGAATGTAATTATTATTGCCGTAGATGAAACCTACGGGTAGAGATGTAGAAATACGGGTTGTTATTTGGCGGAGTTTTTGCGGATTGCAAAAATCTGTGACAAATAAAGAGTCAAAATAGATATTGATTTTGATGATGGTTAAAAAAAGAAAAATTGCTTTAGTATTAAGTGGAGGAGGAGCAAGAGGAATCGCTCATGTTGGACTATTAAAGGCATTGAATGATAATGGGATTTACCCTAAGGAAATATCAGGAACCTCCATGGGAGCGATCATCGGTTTATTATATGCAGCAGGATTAAGTCCAATTGAAATTATAAACAAGATAGAAGAGCTTAAGTTCTATGATCTGATATCTTCTTTTGGGAAAATTAGAAAGCGATCCTTAGACATTCTTTACCCAATTATTAAAAAAGCGATTGGTGTTACTCGATTCGATCAATTAGAGATCCCATTACATATCGCAGTGAGCAATGTTAATTATGGTCGGGCTGAAATGATAAGTAAAGGGGATTGCATCCATGCAGCCCTCGCTTCAGCAAGTATCCCATTTGTATTTAGGGCCTATTCTAATGGATCAATGGATTTTGTAGATGGCGGATTATTAAATAATTTCCCTATAGATCCCTTTCTTGGAAGTGATTATTCAATTATTGGCTGTGATGTAAACTATTTAGGATTTGTAAAAGATACAAATAGGATGCTGCCTTATATAGAAAGGACAATTCGAATGGCATTGTTTCAAAATGTAAGAATTCGAGAAAGGCTATGTGATTTTCTTTTAGAACCTAAGGATATTGGAGAATACACTTCATTTGATTTCAAAAGTGCGAGAAAACTATTTGAAATTGGTGAAAAGGATGCGCTGAATAATATGGATCAGCTCAAAGCGGCCATTGATAAAGAGAACAATAAAAAAGATCAGCAACACTGTTTAAAAGAGCTTCTTAAAGCTGACCAGATCGTGGAAGAAAGGGAGTTTTAGCATTGTAATTCTGTTTGCAAATTGTACCTCGAAATGTTTCACTCAACGCTTACGCTAAAGCTTCAGCGACAGCGTAAAGCACTGAAAGAAAAGGCCTTGTTATTTAATAAGATGGCTTTGCGTTCTTAGCTTCTCAATATTTATTGAGCCTTTACAAATCTTTGCGAGAAATAATTCTAATGCTAGCCTGAAACAAATTCCGAAAGCGAGGAACAAACACTAATAATTAATAAGAAAACTCTTTTTTAAAGTAATCACTATTTTAAAGCACTGATCTACCTTGAGATAGTAAACTTTACTCTGTGCAACTCCTTTTTCCTTAGTGAATCTTTGCTCCTTCGCTAAAGTGCTTGTTGCACAACATCGCTGAACAGAGATTTTGACATCAAGAGACGTGTTCTAACGTCATTTGTTTTCGTGGCCTTACCACTAGATAATACCGAGTAGATACTTGTTGTTTGGTCGG
>JAUVAY010000160.1 GCA_030591505.1 Flavobacteriales bacterium
ATAATGGAGTGTTTACAAACCCTGATGCTGAAGTTTTTACCCATTCAGGAAACCGGACCATAACGCAGGTTGCAGGTAACGAAAGCATTGATCTGGAAGATAATGTTTATGAAGTTTCTTCAGGAACCCATAGTCTTACAAAACAAGGGGGTACTTCCATGACTATTGAGATCATATCTCCTATAATAAAAGAGTTTTCTTGTGATTACCTCTCTAAAGGAGTAATGCGCGTACAAGGTGCTTTATTAAATGGTGAAGTAGATTATGGCGATGGTGAATGTGATAATAGTGCTGTGTATACACACCATAATGGACTGACTTTTCAAATGAATTTATAATAAACCGTATTCTATTCGGTTTAAAAGATCCTTAATATAAAACCCTCATCTGCAACGGCGGTGGGGGTTTTTTCTATTCTAAGATTACGTTTTTTACACGGCCAACCTCTCCGGACTCTAATTGGACTTTTATTCCATGGGGATGATTTGGTGATTTAGTCAACAAGCGCTTAACGATTCCCACAGTCAATTCTCCGCTACGCTGGTGGTGTTTCTGCACAATTTCCACATTACATCCAGCTTGGATGTTTTTCCTATTTCTCCCGTCAAGCTTTTCCATTATGCTTTTAATTTTAATAAGCGCTGCAATAATACATTGAATTTCCATTACATCCTTCTATAAGAATGTACCTACGCGCTTTACCCTATTGCAATAATATTATTCTTGTTCTATTTTTGATAGATATAATTAAACCTACAATTATGAAAACACTATTCCACTATGTCTCTATTTTATTTATTATCCTTTTTTTGCTGGCTAACACATCGGTAAAAGCACAAAATGTTAGCAATGAATTAAGTTTTTCAATTGGTTCGGCCATCCCCATTTCGGACGACATGACAGCACTTCCTGGAATTAACTATCAACTAGATTATAAGATTATGAATAAGTATTTTGGGATGCAGATGTCTTTTTCAGTTATAGATAATAATCTTGACAGCGATCTCCTAATAAAAAATCACCAGGCATCTTCCATGATTGAAGCTAAATGGTTGTCATTTTCAATGATGATGAAATTGGTTGCAAGAGCAAATTTCCTAAATAATAAGTTGTTAGTTGACTTCAATTTGGGAGCAGGAGCAATGATAACTGCATTCCCGAATCAAATTTATAAATACACTGTAAATGCTGAAAATCAGGTTTATACTACTGGAGTAGCAGCAGATGAAGACAACCAAACGGCCTTTGTTTTTGGTGCTGGAGCAAGAGTGAAATACATTTTATCGGATGAACAACTCGGCATTTTTGCCAGCTACGATTATTTAAGTGGTACGCAAAACTATAATATCGTTACCACTATATTATCGCCACTTAGCATGGATAAAACATTTACTAAAATAAAGATGAGTTATTCGATAATTAATGTCGGAGTTACATTTTCCTTATAAAGGGAAATGATGTTGAGAGTAATAAATTGTTTATTTTCAATGTCTTATGAATAAGGTAATCAATATCAATCAAAAACTCTCTCTTTTCGATGAATTATGGACTCCAAAGATCATCGACGAATTTAACGGTCAGCAACTTAAACTTGCTAAGGTAAAAGGTGAGTTCGTTTGGCATGATCATGCCAATGAAGATGAATTGTTTCTTGTTATTAAAGGGAAATTAAGCATTGAGTTTAAAGACAAGACGGTTGAGATCAATGAAGGTGAACTCTATATTGTTCCTCGAGGAGTTGAACACAAACCCTTTGCTGAGGAAGAAACGCATATTCTTTTAATTGAACCTTCAACTACTAAACATACTGGAGAAGTGATCGATAAATTAACCGTCGAAAAAGCAGATCGGATCTAGTTTTTATATTTTCCCATTTATTTCTTTAATTTCCCATCTCAAATTAAAACCCAACTTATGTTTAGTCGTTTCCTGTTAAGTCTTGCTTTAATCTCCATATCTTCTTTCTCTTTTTCACAAAAAGAAAAATGGGATGTTACAAATGCCTTAGCGCCTTATAATGAAGTCACCATAGAAAGCGATGAGGGCACATGGATGAATGTAGATGTAAGTCCTGACGGTAAGGAAATTGTTTTCGATATGATCGGTGATATCTATATCATGCCTATCGAAGGTGGAATAGCAAAACTTTTAAGAGAAGGTCATGCATGGGAAGTGCAACCCCGTTTCAGTCCTGATGGAAAAAAAATATCATTTACCAGTGATGCTGAAGGTGGAGATAACATCTGGACCATGGATAAGGATGGAAAAAATGCAAAGTCAGTAACTAAAGAAACCTTCACATTGCTTAATAATGCGGTTTGGAGCACAGATGGTCAATACCTCATCGCTAGAAAACATTTTACTTCAGAGCGATCTATTGGTGCCGGAGAATTATGGATGTACCATTTTAGTGGAGGAAAAGGGATGCAATTAACCAAGCGTAAAAATGATCAACAAGATGTTGGAGAACCTTGTGTGAGTCCAGATGGTCGCTATGTTTATTTTAGTGAAGACATGTATCCAGGCGGTTATTTTAAATACAATAAAGACCCTAATTCTCAAATCTATGTTATCAGAAGGTATGACATGGAAAACGGTGAAGTAGAGAACATTATTCAGGGTCCGGGTGGAGCGGTTAGACCTCAACTATCTCCGGATGGAAAAAAATTGGCTTTTGTTCGTAGAGTTAGAACAAAATCGGTGTTATATATTCATGATCTGGAAACGGGGATTCAAGGGCCAGTCTATGATAAGCTATCTAAAGACCAACAAGAAGCTTGGGCCATTTTTGGAGTATACCCCAACTTTAATTGGATGCCTGACAATAAAAACATAATTATTTGGGCAGAAGGGAAAATAAACAAAGTGGATAGTGAGACCGGTGCCTCATCCATCATTCCTTTTTCAGCAAAAGCTACCCATCAAATTACGGATGCACCAATGTTTGAACAAGACCCTGCTCCTGAAAAGTTTAATTCGAAAGTGATTCGCGGATTACGAACTTCACCGGATGGTAAACTCGTAGTATTTAATGCAGCAGGTTATTTATACACTCAAAAATTACCTAAGGGAAAAGCAAAAAGATTAAGTACAGGAAGTGACTTTGAATTTGAACCTTCTTTCTCTTCTGATGGAAAGAAAATCGTTTTTGTAACCTGGAATGACCTTAACAAAGGAGCAATTTATGAGATCGCTGTATCTGGAGGAGAAGCAACAAAACTAAGCACTGAAAAGGGAATATACAGAACACCGTCCTATTCTCCTGATGCTTCCAAAATTGTTTACACTAAAGAGGGAGGAAATAGTGACCAAGGAATGGCTTATACTGTTAAACCGGGGATCTATCTTATGAATACTGACGGAAGTAATTCAACATTTGTAACAGATAATGGTGAGTATCCTACCTTTAATAATACAGGAAAGCGCATCTACTTTTTAGAAGGAGGAATGTTGTTTGGATCATTGGATAAAAAATACAACAGTATTGACCTTAAAGGGAATGACCTAAAAACGCATTTTCATTCTACTTATGCAAATCAATATGTTATTAGTCCGGATGGGAAATGGCTGGCCTTTGGCGAGCTCTACAATGTGTATATCATGCCTTTTGCAGATAATGGACGTGTATTTGAACTCAGTGCTTCCGAAATGGAATTACCCATTGCAAAAGTATCAGATGATGCAGGAATTAATCTTCATTGGTCTTCCGATAGTAAACATGCTATGTGGACTTTGGGTGCAAATTATTATAAACTGGATCTGAGCAAGGCTTTTACTTTCTTAGAAAATTCACCCGATAGTATTGAAAAGATCGAAAAGGAAATAATCCCTATCAATGTTGAGTTGGAAAGTGATAAACCCGAAGGCATGCTTGCTTTTGTAGGAGCTAAGATCATTACAATGAATGGTGGGGAGATCATTGAAAAGGGGAGCATCATTATTAAGGAAAATAAGATCATAGAAATTGGAAGGGTAGATGAGGTGACTATCCCAAGCGATTGTAAGGTGATCGATGCCACAGGTAAAACCATTATTCCAGGTATTATCGATACACATGCGCATTTAAACGCATTTAGATATGGTTTAAATACTCAGCAGAATTGGGCTTATTACGCAAATCTAGCCTATGGGATAACAGCTACACATGATCCATCATCCAATTCTGAGATGGCACTTTCAAAATCTGAAATGGTTAAGGATGGGAGTATGGTTGGGCCTAGAATATTTACGACTGGGACTATTTTATATGGTGCGGATGGTGATTTTAAAGCAGTTATTAATAGCTATGAAGACGCAAAATCTGCTATTCGAAGAACAAAATCCTATGGTGCTTTTAGTGTAAAGAGTTATAATCAACCACGAAGAGACCAGCGTCAGCAGGTAATAAAAGCTGCTCATGAATTAAATATTATGGTATACCCAGAAGGAGGTTCTACTTTTTATCATAATATGACCATGATCTTAGACGGACACACTTCAATAGAGCATAATATCCCTGTAGCTCCTCTCTATAATGATGTTGTTAAATTATGGGGAGCCAGTCAAACTTCCAATACGCCAACTCTTATCGTTACCTATGGTGGAATTAACGGAGAATTTTATTGGTATCAACATACCAATGTATGGGAGAACGACCGTTTACTTTCTTATACCCCGAGAGGAATAATTGATAGCCGTTCTCGTCATCGTACAATGGTGCCTGAAGAAGAATATGAAAATGGACATATTCTGGCTTCAAAATCATGTAAAAAATTAGTAGATGAAGGCGTAAAAGTTTGTGTTGGAGGTCATGGTCAATTGCAAGGTTTAGGAGTTCATTGGGAGATGTGGAACTTAGCTCAAGGAGGAATGACGAATTTTGAAGTATTACGTGCAGCGACTATTCATGGCGCCGAATACATTGGAATGAGTGAAAGTATTGGAAGTTTAGAAGTTGGAAAATTGGCTGATATGGTAATATTGGATAGCGATCCGATGCTAGATATTCAGAATACGAATAGCGTAAAGTATACTGTGATCAATGGACGTGTTTATGAAGCTGAAACAATGAATGAAATTGGAAATTATGATGTACCTCGTTTACCATTCTACTGGGAACAAGAGGGCTATAATGATAATTTCGACTGGCATTCAGAATCCAGTGGATTTTCTACCCACCGTTGTAGTTGCGGTAACTAAGCGCTTGCCACGGTTGCTATACTAACACTTGCTGCTCCTCCGTCGAGTAGGGTTTGAATATTTCCTTCCATGGTTGCTCCTGTTGTAATTACATCATCAACTAAGAGGATGTTCTTGTTCTTTATCTGAATGAATGGGTTTAATTGAAATGAGGACCCCACATTGAGCCAGCGTTCGTATTTTCCCTTTTTTGTTTGGGAATCTGTATCGTCTTTTCTCTGCAAAACATCTGCATACATTCCTTTAGATACTTCCTCAATTCCTCTGGCAATAAGATCACTTTGATTAAAGCCCCGAAGAAATTTCTTTTTTGGATGTAATGGAACCGGAACAATAAAGTCGATGTTATCAAATCGACTGGAACTCGCCAATTGCTTTCCTAATTTACGTCCCATCCAATGCCCTACATCTTTTCGATGTTTATATTTTAATTGATGCATAAGTTGCTGAATCCCACTTCCCTTCGTAAAAAAATAGAGTGATCCTGCTGCTTTAACCGGAACCCTTCCCCAAAATAATTTTTCTATTGGGTTATCATTAAAATCTATATACAGAGAATGTGGCAGATGATGTTCGCAACGTATACACACGAGCTCTTCCTGCTCAGTCAGGTGCCCTTCGCAAATCGCACATATTCTTGGATAAAATAATTCTATAAATGCACTCCCTATATACCTTAACTGTTTGATCATGTTAAAAAAGCTTAATCCATATATTAAAATGCTCAACCTAAACGTTTCAT
>JAUVAY010000138.1 GCA_030591505.1 Flavobacteriales bacterium
AGTGAATTTCGATAATTTCCAACGTGCTATCGATGGACTCTCAAACATAATTTTAACCCTACAGGGAAATGGAGATTATGAAGGTGTTGATGCCTTGTTTAATGAAATGGGTATTGTCGGTGCTCAGTTGCAAAACGATCTCGATCGTGTAAGCGATGCTGGTATTCCTCGCGATGTTAAATTTAATCAAGGGGTATCCGTTTTAGGCTTATAAAAAATCATTTTACTTCAATAAATAATTCATTATGAAACGATTGTTATATTCACTTTTGATCGCAACCCTATTCTTCAGTACTGATTCTATTTCAGCACAGAAAAAGAAAAAAGGAAGCAGCACCACTAAAGAAGTAACTGATTCTTTAAAGAATGTTTCCCTAAGCGGACTTCAATTTAGAAGTATCGGACCTTCAATTACTGGAGGTAGAGTTGTTGACTTGGCTATTAACCCTGATAATAATAGTGAGTATTTTGCCGCTTCAGGCCATGGTTCTTTATGGAAAACAACGAACAGAGGAATCACTTTTAACCCTGTATTCGATCATGAGAAAACCTTTGCAATTGGTGCGGTAGAATACGACCCCAGCAATACGCATACAGTATGGGTAGGTACAGGTGAGCACAATAATCAAAATAATGTGATCTATGGAGATGGCGTTTATAAAAGTGAAGATGGAGGTTCAAGCTGGACGAATAAGGGACTAAAAAACTCAGATCATATCGGAATGATCGTTGTCGATCCCAATAATTCTGATGTTGTATTTGTTGCCGCTTATGGATCTTTAAGAAATCCGGGAGGAGATAGAGGGATCTTTAAAACCACAGATGGTGGAGAAACATGGAATAACGTTCTACATATAAGTGAATATACAGGATGCTATGAAGTTCATATGGATCCACGTAATTCTGATATCCTTTATGCAGTTGCACATCAGCGCATGCGAAAAAGATATACAGGTGTAAGCGGCGGACCGGAAACGGCTATTTATCGATCTACTGATAATGGAGAAACGTGGGATAAAATAACGAAGGGACTTCCTGCTGAGGATCTGGGGAGAATTGGAATGGATATTTCTCCTGCAAATCCTGATGTTTTATACGCCATCGTTGAAGCAAAAGAAAAGAAGGGACTTTATAAAAGTACTAATCGAGGAGCCAGCTGGAGTAAACAAAGTTCTTATATCTCTGCCTACCCTTTTTACTTTCAAAAATTAGTATGTGATCCACAGGATGAAAACACGCTTTATAGCCTAGATATTTTTAATAAGATCAGTCGTGATGGTGGAAAAACATGGACAAGTTTAGGTTCAAACTTAAAACACGTAGACAACCATGCTTTATGGATAGACCCTGTTGATAGTCAACACTTGATCTCGGGTTGTGATGGTGGTGTTTATGAGAGTTACGATCAGGGAGCAAACTGGGATTTCAAAGCAAACCTACCTATTACAGAGATCTATAAGATCACCGCCGATAATAGCGAGCCTTTTTATAATGTATACATTGGAACACAGGATAATAATAGCCTTGGTGGACCATCAAGGACCACTAATTCTGCTGGAATCATGAATTCTGATTGGTTCTTTACCAATGGTGGTGATGGATTTGAAACCCAAGTAGACTGGAAAGACCCTAATATCCTTTATGCGCAATCGCAAAATGGTGGACTTGTTCGCTTCGATAAAAAAAGTGGTGAGAACCTTTATATCAAACCTTACGAATTTGGCGATACCGCTTATCGTTTTGATTGGGATGCAGCATTATTGATCTCTCAATTTGATAATAAACGACTGTATTTTGGTGGAAACATGCTTTTCCGAACAGATGATCAGGGAAGTACCTGGAATGAGATCAGTCCTGATCTTACCCGAGGAACGCCTCAGGAAATGGAAGACCTAATGGGCCGCAGTTGGAGTATGGACGATCTGGCATGGAAGAGCAGCATGGCATACATTGTTACTATTGCTGAATCTCCGTTAGACGAAAATAAATTATATGTTGGTTCGGGAGATGGTCTCATCCATTATACAAATGATGGAGGTAAATCGTGGACAAAAAGTAATGCTATTAGTGGATTACCAAAATATGCACGAATTCATCATATTGTTGCTTCCCATCATGATATAAATGTTGCCTATGCTGCTTGTCACGATTTTGTTGGTGGTTCTAAAGAGCCATTCTTATATAAGACATCTGACGGTGGTAAGAGCTGGACTTCAATAAATGCAAATTTACCTGATGTTGGTGCTACTTATACTGTAGCAGAAGACCATGTAGATGCAAATCTTCTTTTTGTGGGAACACAATTCGGCCTCTACCTTTCTAATGATGGAGGTAAAGATTGGATGGCATTTAAAAATGGAATGCCCAATGCTACTGTAATGGATATCGACATCCAACGAAGGGAAAGCGATCTTGTGGTTTCCACTTTTGGTAGATCCATTTATATCCTTGATGATTATTCTCCATTGAGAAATTTCTCAAAAGAGATGATGGACGAAGATGCACACATCTTTCCAATTAAAGATGCATTAATGTTTATTGAAGCAAATACCTTAGGACATGGTGATGTTGGAAATCAAGGTGCAAGTCATTATGCAGCTTCAAACCCAAAAGTAGGTGCTGTATTTACCTATTATATCAAAGATGATTTCGAATCCTTAAAAGATAAAAGAAGAAAAGCGGAGAAAGAGACCCAAAAAGATGGAGAAAAAGTAAGCTACCCTTCGTATGAAACACTTGAGAGTGAAGCTAACGAAATTGAGGCCTATTTAATTTTCACCATCAAAAATTCGAATGGAGATGTAGTAAGAAAATTAAAGAAAAGTGTTTCAAAAGGACTTCATCGCTTGGTTTGGGACTTCAGATACACCCCTAATTTCCCAATAAATTTTGATGTTCTAAATCCAGATTATTATTGGATCGAAGAGGATGAAGGGTATATGGCGGTTCCGGGAAACTATAACGTTTCTATAAGTAAATATGAAGCCGGAAATATAACTGAATTAGTAGCTCCACAATCTTTTGTATGTAAATCATTGGATAATACAACACTACCTGCTGAAGATAAAGAAGCATTGGATGCCTTTAATAAAAAGGTTGCTGAATTAACTCGAGCTTTAAGTGGGGTTGATGAATACAGAAGTGACTTAAATGGGAAGATCAAGTATATGAAGAAAGCCCTTTTTGAAGCACCCAATTTACCAGACGAAACGATAAATCAAATCTCTGAAATTGAAGCGGATATGAGAGCCGTTGGAAAAGTACTACATGGAGATTATTTAAGAAGCAAGTACGAAGGAGCAGCGCCAACCTCTTTGCGAGATCGCATGGAACTGATCACTTATGGTCTTTGGAGTACAACCGCCGCACCTACTACAACTTACATTAAATCATATGATGTTGTAGCAGAGAAATATGATGAAGTAGTTGAGAGTATATTGGCGATAGAAGTAAAGATCAAAGCTGTTGAAGCTACTTTAGAAAAGCATGGTGCTCAATATACACCTGGTCGACTTCCGGTTTGGAATCGAGGTGAGTAGGCTGTCTTTATATAAAGATTAATCGAGAAGTTGAACCCCTTCGGGGTTTTACTCAAAACTATTTTTTGATTACCCTGAAGGGGTTGTACATTTTAGCTCCGAGTCAAACTCGGAGCTAAAATGTAAACATAAAAACCAACACTGAAAGTGTTGAACATCTTTCATTACGCTTCATTGTCACACTAGAGTGATGGTCTGGAAACGAAATAATTAGCAGAGTGGATTTCTGTAATCACTATAAAAAATAGTATTTTGTGCTTTTAAAGCAAAACCCATGAAACAAACATTACTCTTATGCCTCGGCATTACATTTTCTCTATTTCTCAAATCTCAAGAATCATTAAATATTAGTCTGCTTAACCAGTGGTCAGACTCTACTCTACCAGCTACTAGTTATTATAATAGCCCATATAATGAAATTTGGGGTTATGCAACTGATGATGCTGAGTATGCGATCATTGGTTCGACCATGGGAACTCACTTTATTGATGTGACTGATCCTAGTAACATAAGTGAAGTTGCTTTTGTTGAAGGAGCTGCCACAGGGACAAGTATTGTACATAGAGATTTCCATGATTACGGAGGCTATTTATATGCCGTTTGTGATGAAGGACAAAGTACACTTCAAATTATGGATCTGAGTTATTTACCGGATTCTGTTCATGTGGTTTACGATGATAATGCTTTAATTAAAAAAGCACATAATGTTTTTATTGATGAAGCAACAGGAAAATTATACGGAGTTGGTGTTTCTCCATTGTCGGGTAGTTATATAGGAGTTAGAATTATGTCATTAGAAAACCCTGAAGCACCTGTATTATTAGATGATATGCTTGTTGGAACAGGGGTTCATGATATTTTCGTTAGAAACGATACTGCCTACATCAATAAAGGCGGTGGAGGTCTTGTTATTTATGATGTTTCAGACGCATCAGATCCGCTATTGTTAGGTTCGTTACTTGATTATGAAGGGCAAGGGTATAATCATGCAGGTTATTTGAGCGATGATGGGAATACCTATGTTTTGGCTGATGAAACACATGGTAGTCCTGTGAAGATGCTTGATGTTAGTGACCTTTCAGATATTGAATTAGTAAGTACGGTAACATCGGGAGTTGCAACAAATTCAATTCCGCATAATCCGCTGATCAAAGGTGATCTTATGTATTCGAGCTATTACTACGATGGTGTTTATGTCTGGGATATATCCGATCCATTAAACCCTGAGTTAGTTGGCTATTACGATACTTCAGAAGTTCCGAATGGGAATGGATACCAGGGTTGTTGGGGAGTCTATCCTTTTCTACCATCCGGTAATATCCTCGCTTCAGATATGCAGGAAGGATTATTTGTATTAGAAATAGATCAACTAACAAGCGTTGAATCTGTTTCTTCGATCGATATTGATTTCAATATTTACCCAAATCCAGCGGTGGATATGTTTTACCTTTCTTTTAATAATGAGCATCAAGATAATTATCAGATAAACATCTATGCGATGAGTGGGAAACTGATTTATTCCCAAAATACTTCACTAAGTACAACTCAAATAAGCACACAAGATCTGAGTAAAGGGGTTTATTTTATCGAACTTAAGGGGAAATCGATCACAACTAAAAGGTTGATCGTAAAATAAGTCTTTATAAGTCTTATACTATTTATCGGATTCTTTCATTTTACTTACTAATTTTGTAACAACAAACAAGGTACAGTGAGTGATACATTTTCATTTCTCGGCAATGCAAATGCTGAAGTAATAGACGACTTATATCAACAATATAAGAAGGCACCCAATTCAGTGGATTATGGGTGGCAAAAATTCTTTGAAGGCTTCGATTTTCAACAAAATAATTATGAGGCTGAGGGCCCTATTCCTGAAAACATGATTCGGGAATTTAAGGTTATCAACTTGATCAATGCTTATCGATCAAGGGGGCATCTTTTTACAAAAACAAATCCGGTAAGAACTAGGAGGAAATACTCTCCAACACTCGATTTGGAAAATTATGGTTTGTCTTCAAAAGACCTTAGTACAGTATTTCAAGCTGGTGACGAGATCGGAATAGGAGCAGCATCCTTAAAAGATATTATCGAACACCTCGAATTAACTTATTGCCAGTCGATCGGAATCGAATATATGTTTATTCGTGAACCTCATCGTTTAGCTTGGATCCGAGATAGAATTGAACTGAAAAACAGACCTACTTTTTCGAAGAATCTTAAGCTTGAGATCTTAAAGAAATTAAATCAAGCGGCTGTTTTTGAGCAATTCATCCAGAAAAAGTTTGTTGGTCAAAAGCGATTTTCCATCGAAGGTGGAGAGTCTTTAATTTCCGCTTTACATGCGCTTGTTGAGCGTGGTGTTGATAAGGGAATAGAAGAGTTTGTGATTGGAATGGCGCATCGTGGTAGATTGAATACCCTTGCTCATATTTTAGACAAACCCTACGAACATATTTTTAGTGAGTTTGCAGGTAATCAATTTGACGACGATGAATTATTTGATGGAGATGTAAAATACCACTTAGGCTATTCAAAAACGGTAAGGACTAAAAAAGGAAAAGATGCACATATCACACTTTGTCCAAACCCTTCTCACCTTGAAGCTGTAAACCCAGTTGTTACCGGTCTTTCTCGCTCAAAAATTGATTTGCACTTGCATGATGAGAAAAAGATCGTTCCTATTTTAATTCATGGGGATGCAGCAATTGCAGGGCAAGGTATTGTATATGAAATGGCTCAAATGGCACAGTTGGATGGATATCGAGCAGGAGGAACTATCCATCTGGTTGTAAATAATCAAATAGGATTTACCACAAATTACCTCGATGCCAGATCAAGCACCTATTGTACAGATGTAGCTAAAACAACCCTCTGTCCAGTCTTTCACGTCAATTCAGATGATGTGGAAGCGGTAATTCAAACCATTCAGATCGCCTTAGATTATCGACAGGAATTTAACCGTGATGTGTTTATCGATCTTTTAGGTTATCGTAAATATGGACATAATGAAGGTGATGAACCAAAATTTACCCAACCTCAACTTTATAATGCCATTGCAAAACACCCAAACCCACGAACTATCTACCTAAATAAGCTAATTGAAGAGGGCATTGTAGATGCACAATATGGGGAGTCTATACAAAAAGAGTTAGGATTACTTCTAGATAAGAAATTTGAAGAGGCAAAAAGAATACCTCTTTCGGTAATAAAAAACTTTCTGGAAGGAACTTGGAAGGAGTTTAGGAAAGCTACTGACAAAGATTTTATTGAATCGCCGGATACTTCATTTAATAAAAAAACACTTTTAGCATTAGCTGAAAATCTAAATCAACTTCCTGAAGGAAAAAATTTCTTTCGAAAAACCGAAAAGCTTATGAAAGATCGTCAGAAGATGATCAAAAATGATAAGCTCGACTGGGGGATGGCAGAAATGCTTGCTTATGCTAGTTTATTAGCAGACGGAAGAAATATAAGATTATCGGGTCAAGATGTGGAGCGAGGAACTTTTTCTCATCGTCATGCTGTTATAAAAACGGAAGACACGGAAGAAGAGATCATTCCGCTAAATTCAGTCGCCAAGAAACAAGGGAATTTTAGCATTTATAACTCTTTGCTATCTGAATATGGCGTTTTAGGATTTGATTATGGCTATGCTTTTGGTAGTCCAAATGGCTTAACAATATGGGAAGCACAGTTTGGTGATTTCTTTAATGGGGCTCAAATAATGATCGATCAATTCATTTCGGCTGCAGAAGATAAATGGAGAATTATGAATGGAATAGTTCTCTTACTTCCTCATGGTTATGAAGGAATGGGTGCTGAACATTCAAGTGGGCGAATCGAACGTTTCTTAATGCAATGTGGTGAAAACAACATGCAAGTTTGTAATTGCACAACACCTGCAAACTTCTATCACCTGTTAAGAAGACAAATGGCACGACCATTTAGAAAACCATTGATCGTATTTACGCCTAAAAAATTACTGCGATATCCTAAAGCTGTATCATCGATAGACGAATTGGCTAAGGGAAAATTCCAGGAAGTTATTG
>JAUVAY010000133.1 GCA_030591505.1 Flavobacteriales bacterium
AGGAAATACATGTATTAAATAATCGCTTCCTGATTTTAATTGATTTAGGGTAAACTGATTTGCAGAACCATTGTAAACAACGTAAACACTATCTTCTATCATTTCACCAGCACCCATTGATGGATTGTCTTGATAATTATTTTGATCTAATGGAATACTTCCTATACTCGCCTTCTCTGTGGCTAAAACTAAATAGTATTCAGCATCCTGAATAGGCCACGATATAGTACTTTGATTACAATATGTAGAAGAGAAACTTAATTGTCCGGTAGGAGGAGGAGGTTCCGTAGATGCTATACAAGACCCACAACTTATTCTTATATCATCGATAGCTAAATTTCCATTCACTTTAGAATAGGTAAATCTGAATTGTGTATAGCTTGATAAATTACCTATTGTGAATATAGTACCCGTACCGGGTAATGATTGGTAATTCTCTAATGTAATCCATGAACTTCCATCGAAGCCTTCAAGTAAAAGACTTGATCCGGTTGAGCTACCCAATGACTTCATCCAAAATTTTAATGAGAAAGGGTTAGGAATGCTGGTAGTAACGATCTGGTCCTGATCATCATCAAATCTAGCAGATGGACTATGAAGTCCATAATTTGAAGGACTATCATAATAAGAATCGACACCAAGTAGTGTAAATCCCTCGTTACTATAAAGTGATTGCGTAGTTGAAGTGATGGCAAACGCTTCATAAAGACAAGTATTGTTTGTTATCTGAAATGTGATGTTATCGATTGCCCATTCATCCCTGGATCCACTTCCTGACAAATCTGTAATTTTCCATTGGAGATAGAAGTCCTGTTCGTTTGCTATTTCCGGTAGATCAAGATTGAAAGTGAATAAACTATCAGACCATGTTGGAGAATTAGCTGCAATGAGATCACTTTGAAGAACTGAAAGAGGTAGAGGGAAAAACGTATTATTATCAATTGAATAGGAGAATTCGAGTTGTTGAGATCTATTTTGATCATTAAGTATCCAGGTTTGATAAGAGATAGCAATACGTTCAATTGTGAATCCTGATTGATTCGTTATTTTTAATACGATACTCCCTGGACTCATATCAGATGTTGTTGATTGCCAGCCTAGTGCTATGTTGGATTCAGATGTCGAAAATGCGTAAATACCACCAGTTGTAACATTTCCGTTTGATTGACCTCTTGCAAAATCGCCCGAAAAATAGGACGATGCAAATTGGGTATCTCCTTCACTGCAACCTTTTATCATCCATGCATCACTATCCAGTTCGCCTGCTATAGGAATTGAATTCAATCCAATACCTATAAAGCTGGAATCATTAACCCCTTGAAATGATGATTCAAAATCAATCAAATAATTAACATCACTTTCATGGAGTACTAGTTGACTTCTAATATAAGTGTTCATAGAAGTTATAGTAACAAAAAGAAGTATGATAGTTCGACAATTGATAGCGGCTTATTTAGAGTTAAAAAGTAGATCAAATGAGAACTGTTATCCATCCCGTAAAAGATGGATTTAAATCAATATTTCCTTACGTAATAAGTCGTACTTGAACGGTTTGATAATAGGTTATTTATTGTCTTCATACTTCGAGCTCTGAGCCCTCTTCTTTCTATTCAAATTATTTTTTTATCAATTCCCGTTTCTCATTTCACATATTGTAATACTTTTGCCGCATGCAAGAAATGATCTTAATCCTCGACTTCGGTTCACAGTATACTCAACTGATTGCCAGAAGGGTCAGAGAGCTCAATGTTTATTGTGAAATACACCCCTGGAATAAAGCACCTGAGTTTAATTCTAGTATAAAAGGAGTAATCTTATCAGGGAGTCCTTTCTCTGTTCTTGACAGTAAATCACCACAACCTGATTTGAATTCTTTTAGAGGAAAAACACCATTATTAGGAGTGTGTTTTGGAGCTCAATATATGGCCAACACTTCTGGAGGAGAGGTTTTACCTTCAGAAATAAGAGAATACGGTAGAGCACATTTAAGTTCAATAAAAGAAGATTGTGAGCTTACTCATGGCATGACAGAAGGAACGCAAGTTTGGATGTCTCATGGTGATACGATCTCTTCTATTCCTGAATCATTTGATATTATTTGTTCAACTGAGGATGTTGCTGTTGCGGGTTATAAAATAAAAGGCGAAAAATCTTTTGGAATTCAATTTCATCCGGAAGTCTATCATACAACAGAAGGGAAGATACTTTTAGAGAATTTTATTGTTTCAATTTGTCAGGTATCTCAAACATGGACACCAGGATCCTTTGTTGATAGCACGGTAAAAGAACTAAAGGAAAAAATCGGAAATGATAAAGTTATCCTTGGCCTTTCCGGAGGAGTGGATTCGTCGGTTGCTGCTTTTTTATTACAGAAAGCCATTGGCGATAATTTGCATTGCATTTTTGTTGATAATGGACTCCTGAGAAAAGATGAGTTTGAGGATGTTTTAGATAGCTATCAGCATTTAGGGTTGAATGTGAAAGGAGTCAATGCAAAAGAAGAATTTTATTCGGCTTTGGCTGGAATTAGCGATCCAGAAAAGAAAAGAAAAGCGATAGGGAAAGTGTTTATTGATGTTTTTGATAGGGAATCTCATAAAGTCGAGAATGCAACTTGGTTAGCTCAGGGAACGATCTATCCTGATGTTATAGAGTCTGTTTCAGCTACAGGAGGACCTTCACAAACGATTAAGTCACATCATAATGTTGGAGGCTTACCAGATTATATGAAGCTTAAAATTGTAGAACCATTACGTTTACTTTTTAAAGATGAGGTAAGAAGGGTAGGGAAGAGTTTAGGTTTACCGCATGAACTACTGGGACGTCATCCTTTTCCGGGACCGGGCTTAGGGATTCGAATTTTAGGAGATATCACTGAAGAAAAGGTATTATTATTGCAACAAGCTGATGCTATATATATCGATGCTCTAAAAAAGTATAACTTATATGATGAGGTTTGGCAAGCAGGAGCAATTTTACTTCCAGTACAAAGTGTTGGAGTAATGGGCGATGAAAGAACCTATGAAAAAGCCGTAGCTTTACGCGCGGTGAGTAGTACAGATGGGATGACTGCAGATTGGAGTAGATTACCTTATGATTTTTTAGCGAAGGTATCTAATGATATTATAAATAAAGTAAAAGGAATTAACCGAGTGGTATTAGATATTAGTTCAAAACCACCGGCAACTATCGAATGGGAATAGTATGATAAAGAAAATTACTCTTCTGTTAATTGTCGTTTTTGTTTCTCTTCAGATTCATGCACAGCGTAGCGAAGAAATTCGAAAAATTGGAAGAACGAAATATTACGTTCATCATGTCCAGAAAGGACATACTTTATATGCGATCTCGAAAGTTTATTCAGTAAGTGTAGAGGATATTATTGCTGCTAATCCAGGAGTGGAAAGTGGAATAAGTATAGATCAGGAAGTGTTGATACCAGTTAAAAGTGTAAATAAAAAAGAAGCGAAATCGAATCCTCCCGAAATAGAAAATGGTCAATTAATTCATACGGTTAGTAAGGGCGAAACCTTGTATGGAATTGCAAAAAAATACAAAGTTTCTGTTGAAGAATTAGTCAGTAATAATTCACAGATTGGTGATGGGCTGAACGTTGGAATGAAGTTATTTATTAATCAGCAAACGATTCCGGATCTTAAATCTCAATTGATCGTACCAGCATTACCCGATGATTATATCTTACATGAAGTAAAAGAAAAAGAGACTTTATACGGAATATCTAAAATGTATAATGTTGGAATAGAGGAGATAATTAATATAAATCCTGATTTAAGTGAGGGCTTGAAGCCCAGTATGTTATTGAATATTCCTAAAACAAAACTGGAAGCAGGTGATCTCGAAGAGAATACGCATATTGCTACGCTTTCTAACCCCCTATCAAAGTCAAGCTATTCTATTGGCTTATTTCTTCCTTTTATGCTTAATGATGTTGACACTGTGCTTTTACATAGTGAATTAAATAAAGTCGAGCCGGAATTGAGTCCATATTCAATGGTTTCTGTCGAATTTTATAATGGTTTTATGATGGCTGTTGATTCGCTAAAGAAGCAAGGACTTAATATTGAGCTTTTTGTTTATGATATGGCGAAGGATACGATGGCCATCAATGCTATGTTGAATGATCAAAAATTAGCTAGCCTTGATATGTTTATTGGCCCTTTTCATTACTCCAGTTTCAAACCTTTAGCGTCATTTGCTAAGCACAATAACATTAAGATAATTAGCCCATTAAACCAGCCTAATAAATTAATGTTATATAATGAATGCTTATTAGAATGTGAGCCATCAACTCATACACAAGTTAGAGCTGTTGCCGATTACCTTTATCATACTTCTGATAGTCTGAGCAATGTTTTAATGTTATCAAATTTTGATTATAAGAATAAACCATTATGTGATGATTTTGAAAGTCACGCTCGCCGTATTGGTCTTTCCTATTCATCCGTTAGCGTTGAATTTGCTGAACGGGAATTTGACTTAATTGTCCCTGAAAATTTAATGACTAAAATGGATTCTAATAAGGTAAATCGAATATTCGTGATATCTAGTGATGATGGATATATTAGTCGATTATTTGACCGAATGAATGCAATAGATACTTCAATCTATAAATTGGAAGTTTATGGACTTAGTAATTGGATATCTATTGATCAGATCAATACCCGATATAAAGTAAAATATCATTTAACCTTGCCTTTGGTGCACTTTATAGATTATACGGATGAGAATATTAAATTCTTTATTAAAAAGTACAGAAGCTTGCATAAAACAGTTCCAATAAAATTTGGTTTCCTTGGTTTTGATGTTGCTTATTATCACTTGAATGAGTTATTGCAGAATGGGACTAACTTTGAACAGTATTTCCCTTTTGGGAAAATAAGCGAGGGCTTGCAAAGTAGATATCAGTATAATCAATTTCAACAAGGGTCAGGCTACGAGAATAATGCACTTTATTTTGTGCGTTATGATGATTACGAATTGAAATTGATCGATAAATACCCATTTGAAATAATGTTACCTACAGAAGAAGTTTTAATTGAAGAAATTAAGACGGATTCAATTCCAGAAAAAACACCCTTCGAAATAGATTAATCCTTAACCATTTCATCCCGGAAAGCTATCGAGGAGTAATTTTTAATTCGTAATACCCTTATCCATTGCTTCTTTTATAAGGTGGTCAGGAGATATAGGGACAACACCAGCTTCTTCACAGACAAGTCCACCAGCCAAATTGGCCAATGATGCAAGAAGGGTAGGGGATGTTTGTAAAGCGAGACAGAGTGCGGCTACGCTAATAACCGTATCACCTGCTCCAGAGACATCTGCAATATTTCTGACATGTGCAGGAATAAATGATAAATCACCTTCATTCTCGATTAATACACCATCTTCAGAAAGCGTTACAAAAGTATATTTCTGTTTTATAATAGAACGTAACTTCTCAATTGCTCGAAGCCATGTTTTTTTAGCCTCAGGAATGCTTGATAATTTAAGTCCTTCGATGAATTCTTTGAGGTTGGGTTTGAATAATGTAACTCCATCGTATTCAAAGAAATTATCTTTTTTAGGGTCAACTGCTGTTGGGATGTTTTTAGCATTAGCAATGCTAATCACTTCATGAATGACTTTTGGTGTAAGTACACCCTTATTATAGTCTTCCAGGATGATCACATCAATTTTCTCTTTTGATAACAAAACATGAAAACGATCGATCAAAAGGTCTTCATCATTTTTATGCAATGGCTCTATTGATTCATTATCAATTCGAACAAGGTGTTGGTTATGGCTAATAACCCTAGTTTTCTGACTTGTTTTTCTTTCTTTAGAGAAAATGATCCCATCTGCGCTCATTTTTCGGTATTTCAATAGGTCGAGGTATACGCTTCCCATTTCATCCTCTCCAACAACACTTAACATAATTGGAATTGCTCCTAAAGACATAATATTGAGGGCTACGTTGGCAGCTCCTCCCATTCGGTGTTCTTTCTTAGTGATGTTTACTATAGGCACTGGAGCTTCCGGAGAAACACGATTGGTAGTACCCCATAAGTAGGAATCGATCATTACATCGCCAACGATTAGTACTTTTAAGTCTTTGAATGACCTTATTGTTTTTTCAGCCGTCATGAATATATTAGTGTAATAAGTTCAATGTATTATTAATTCGTTTACAAGCTTCTTTTATTTGATCCTTGGAAGTTGCATACGACAATCTTAAGTGCTTTTTTGTTCCAAACGCTTCTCCAGGAACAAGTGCGATATGCCCTTTTTCAAGCAGAAAGTTACATAGATCAGTCGAGTCATTAATATGATAATTTTCATAGCTACGACCAAAGAAAGCCGAAACATCCGGATAAATATAAAATGCAGCACCTGGTTTATTTGTGATTATTCCTGGTATTTCATTTAATAAAGAAAACATAAGATCTCTCCTTTCTTTAAATTGATCTACCATTTCTTTTATAGAAGAAGGAGCTTCTTTTACTGCCGCCATTGCAGCCCGCTGACCGATACTATTTGCACCGGAAGTAAACTGACCTTGAATTTTAGTGCAGGCTTTAGCTATCCATTCTGGAGCTCCTATAAAACCGATTCGCCATCCAGTCATTGCAAAGGCTTTAGATACTCCGTTTATAGTTATCACGCGATCATATAATTCAGGGATGCTCGCTAAACTAAAATGTGCTTCATCATAATTAATATGTTCGTAGATCTCATCCGATATCACATAAACATGTTTATTATTCTTTAAAACTTCAGCTAGTCCTATTAACTCTTCTTTAGAATAAATAGATCCTGTAGGATTACTGGGCGAATTAAATAGAATTAATTTGGTTTTGTCAGTGATGGCAGATTCAAGTTGCTGTGGGGTAACCTTATAGTCATCTTCGATCTCGGTTTGTATGATGACAGGTTCTCCTTTAGCCATTTTAACCTGCTCATAGTAGGTCACCCAGTAGGGGGCAATTAAAATAACTTCTTCACCAGGGTCGACAAGACTTAATATGACATTTGCCAATGATTGTTTTGCTCCCGTTGACACTACAATTTGATCTGCGTTGTAGTCAATATTATTATCACGCTTAAATTTTTCACAAATAGCTTCTCTAAAATCAGGATAGCCATTAACCGGCATATAGTGTGTGTAATTTTCCTGCATTCCGATGCTTGCTGCTTCTTTAATAAATTCAGGGGTATCAAAATCGGGTTCTCCTAGGCTCAAATTAATGATATCAAGACCTTGACTACTGAGTTCTCTGCTTCGTCGTGACATTGCTATGGTAGCAGACTCAGATAGTAAAGAAAGAAAAGATGAGGTAGGGTTCATATAGTATATGTAATTAGGTGGGCTAAAATAAGGATATCCTTATTAACCCCTATATGTATAATTGAATAATTACTAAGTAAAACTGATCATGTCTTTTCTTGTTACCTATAGAAAGGTATGGAATAGTAAATATTTCTTAAAGATTAGTTGAGTATAAGTTTAGTTGATGAGTGGGAATTAGTTGCTTTTGGTTTATTTAAAGAAATATAAAGCGAGTATTGCATGGCTATATTAGCAGATTAGTCTAAAAAACAATGGCCATGTTATTAACAATGAGGTGCAAAAACGGGCATTAAAGCCTTGATTTATATAGGGATGAACCATTGTTAATAAATTGCTTGTCATTTTCTTTTGTCAGGTATAATAATGAACGTATCTTTGCGCTCCCATTTTAACGAGAATGGATTGTTTAAATTTTTTGTAGTGCAGATTTGATTTTGAGAGTTGGGAAAGAAATTTTGATAAAATAATTTGATTTTTTTGGTGGTTAAAAAAAGGTTTATA
>JAUVAY010000055.1 GCA_030591505.1 Flavobacteriales bacterium
CATCCCTTCAGGATTTACTTGAATCATGTTTTTTTGAATTACAATCATATCATCCCTTCAGGATTTACTTGAATCGTGTTTTTTTGAATTACAATCATTTCATCCCATCGTGATTAATATACAATTCTATTAAAAACCCCGTAGGGGTGATAGTGCTGTAGCTGTGATAGTTAAGTGGTTTTATAAAAATCCCGTAGGGGTGATATTATTATCGTATTAATAGTGCTAACGAAAAAAAAATTAAACCATTTATAAAGATTATTGATTAAAGCCTGTTATCACCGGAATAAAGTGAGTATTTTTGCAAACTTTAATGGCTAATAAATGATCGACGGAATAGATAAGGAAATTAAGAAAGTTGGGAAGGAATTTTATGACTACCAACATACAGCGATCAATGAAATATTCATCCGTTTAAATACTATTCCAAAAAATCATAATTTACTATTTCAATTACCTACCGGTGGTGGTAAAACGATCATTTTCTCAGAAATTGCGAAGCGATTTATTGAAGAAAAGAAGAAGAAAGTTCTTATTCTAACCCATAGAATAGAGTTGTGTAATCAAACATCAACGATCCTTGATGAATTTGGAGTTGAGAATAAAATTATTAGTAGCAAGATCAAGACCCTGGATGATCAAAATGAATTCATGTGCTTTGTTGCTATGGTCGAGACGCTTAATAATAGGCTGAAGGATGAATTGATGGAAATCGATGATATCGGATTGGTTATTATAGATGAGGCACACTATAATTCTTTTAGAAAACTCTTTTCTTACCTGGATAAAAGCTCAATACTTGGAGTTACAGCTACACCGCTTAGTTCGAGTATTAAATTACCGATGAATGTTAATTATGATGAACTTATAATAGGGAATTCTATTTCATCATTAATTAATAAAGGTTTTTTAGCAAAGGCCAATACCTTCAGTTTTGATGTAGATCTAAAAACATTAAAGATCGGAATTAATGGTGATTACACAGTTAGCTCGAGTGATAAGCTATACGCCGATTACTTAATGCAAGAGAAGTTATTGCATGCCTACGAAGAACAAGCGAAAGGGAAAAAGACACTTATATTCAATAGTGGTATCAATTCTTCTAAAGCCGTATACCACATGTTTAAAAAAGCAGGCTATGATGTTCATCATCTTGATAGTACACTGAATGAGATAGAGCGTAGAGAGATCTTGGCATGGTTTAAACAAACTCCTAATGCTATTTTAACATCAGTAGGAATTCTTACTACTGGATTTGACGAACCTACTATAGATACGATTATATTAAATAGAGCTACCAAGTCGCTTACTCTGTATCATCAAATGATAGGAAGAGGATCGAGGATACTAAAAAACAAAAAGGAGTTTACAGTAATTGACTTAGGGAATAATGCCTTGCGTTTTGGCTTATGGGATATGGATATCGATTGGCAAGAAATTTTTATCAACCCTTATAAATACTACCAAAGTTTAAGCAGCGATTTTGATATAGAAAAGCAGTTCAAATACAAAATGCCTGAAAGCCTTCGAAATAAATTTTCAAATTCTTCAACGGTTGAATTTGATATTAAAGAAGCCTATAAAGGATGTATGACTGTTGGCATACGTCCAATCAAAGCAATTGATTCTTCTATTGATTTTTTCTCCAGGATCATCTATGAAAATTCTGAAGATGTATATGACGGTAGAATACTTGTTGAAGAATTGGAAGATGCTATCGAATATCAGGTAAAACAATACTCTTATTGTATTTGTAAAAGTTCAGATAGCTATTTGAAATGGTTAAAGGATGAGTTTAAACGAAAGTTATTCTATTCTATAAATCAGGAGTTTAATAAAATTGAAATAAATAGATAAGTTGTCGCCATATTTTTCAGCGAATGCTTTATTAGTCCCAAGTTGCACATTTTTGATAGTTTGACCCTTTACGTTTAGGTGACTTTCTTGAAGGTCTACAGTCTGGACTTCTTAAAATTGGAATCTTAATATTAACATATAAGCTTCCGGTATTTATGTCCTGTTTAAAAATAAAAGGCAGGATATGATCGCTTCCAATACTTATATACCCCAGTCGCAAAGCCAATCCAAGCATTACTTTTTGATAATTGATGAGCGTAATAGGTAAACCAATACCAAAATACTTTGATTCATACCTGGCGCTGACAATAAGCATATTCGCTTTTTCAACACCAAAAGTATTTTTCATAGGAAGTCGTTGTATTATACTGGCATTCAAAAATAGCTGATCATTAATATTATAATCGGCTTGCACGGATATTGAACTTGGTAAGCTTGTAATAAACTTATTCCCTTTTTGTAATCTTTCTAATTCTTCAAAAATGTTATTCTCCGTTAAAGTAGTATCCGCTAATATGTAGTCATCAATATCACCATAAAATGCTTCCTTTTTATAGTTGATATATCCTATATCAATTAAGGAAACACCAATTGTATATTTATAATCGACAGAAGTACAGTGACTTGAAGTAGAATGTGGCGTATATCGAGTAATATTGCTTTTCATCTTTTTATACTTCATTCCCAGATTAATTCCCCAACCTTTTCCTGCATTTTGATCAGGTTCAGCATAAGAGTACCGCAAATTTTCACTATTAAAAACGGCACTGTCCTGATTAAGTACTAAAACTGTTCCTCCATTGATAACCACAGAAGAGTTTTGAAAACCAAACAGTCTTTTTACGCTTACTGCTGCAGTGATCATATCAGTGTTTTCAGCCTTGATGATCTCTCCATAGGTAAAGCCAATCTCACCCCAGGCCATATCCTTAGCCCTTGTGTTTTTTAAGTCATATAAATCAGGATTAACATTACTTCCTTCATCATTTATTTGAAGTTCTATTATTTCAGGTGGGATGTTAAAAGCATTTCCGACAGCCCGAAGCGTTGAAAATACTGAGACCGATCTTTTCCCAATTACGAGACTGGCAGATGGACCTTGCGACAAGAGATTTACATAAGCATTTACCTTTGTAATATCGCTATTGCGAAGTGGTTCTTCTTCAAACGAACTAAAATTATAAAATGTAGTTTTAGGGTAATAGAGATAATTATTGCTTCCAAAAGCAGAGGCGCCTAATAAATTTATATCAAGCCATGGTTTTGCGTCAACTATATTAGCTGGATTGATGAATTGACTAGTAACCGGATTGTAATTATCGAATACAAGACCTTGATTTTCTTGAGAATAAAGGTAAGTGCTAGCTATATAGTGTAGCAACAGTAGAAGTATAAAACGCCTCATTAACAATGTCAATGAAAATTCTTCTTTGGTTAGATTAAAAATAATACAGATTTAAGACTTAACGCAAGACAAGCTGATTTAGTTTCAATTTCTTTAATAAGTTAAAGTCAATAATTCTAGAGTACAATTGAAACTTATAAAGAGAGGATCAATGCTTTTCTACTAAGTTATTCTTTGAAATAAAGTATAGATATATGGTCGTGGGGCACCCGAAGGCATGCTGTATGTATAATCAAAATGTTCTATTAATTTAAACTCTTCTCCTAGTTTATCAACTAGCATATCTTTGCTATATCTAAAAACATCAAGTCCTGAACATTTTGCGGCTCCCTCTAAACTAAATTCGGCTAGAATTACAAAGCCATTTTTATTGATCTTACTTTTAACTATATCGAAATAGCTATCCTGATCTTTAGCATCAATAAAAAAATGCAATACCGCACGATCTATCCAAAGATCCACCTTTTCAATGTTGTTGAGTTCCTTAGCCTGTGTAAGGTCATCTTGAATAAATTCAACAGTTTCCCCTGCAACTCTACTTTTTAATTCATTTAAGGCTATATCACTAATGTCTGTGGCTATTAAATTAGTATAATTTAATTCCAATAAAGCATCAATAAGAGTAGTACTGCCTGATCCTATGTTTATGATACGAGCTGATTTTTGAAGTCCGGTTTTATTTATAAGATCAAGAGAAGGAGACAGGTCAGTTTCATACCAACCTAACTTTTCTTGCGGACTATTACTATAAGCATTATTCCAATGATTACGAAAATTCTTTTTTATTTCGGGTGTTGGATCTGCACTACAACAACTGCTTTTAGCTGTTATGTCACAAGAATTTGCTTTATCAGATATATCACTCATTTAAGTGCTTGTTTTAGGGATGCGAAAATAAGCAATTTTATAGCACGCCCTAAAATTAAACACTTGCTCTACACTAATTAAATGATAAATAGAAAAAGCTAGTCCATTATAAACTATAACTCACTAACCGTTTTATCCTTTGGATATTTTACCGAATAAGAAAAACGCAATTTCTTTGACTCGCCGGGTGCTAATTTAGTTTCCCAACTAAGTTTCCCATAATCACTTAAGTATTCAGCATCATCCGATTCTATCAATTCAACTTCAATTTCGCTGTTTTGAGAAATTGGAATAGCATCCAGTATTTCGATATCTATTTCACGGCCCTTATTATTTTTGACTATGATCTCATAGGCGTAGGTCTGTTTTTTATTCGAACCGATAAGCTTAGTACTTGTTAAGTCATTAAGTTGAGTACGACTTATATTAATGCCGTTATCTCTTCCCATTGAGATTAATAAAGTGTCGGAAGATACATTTGGATTAATTTGAGTTTGGCCGACATACATATCTTCAAAAAAGATATTAGCCTGACCGGGAAGTAGATTGTACTGACCAAAATCCGAAACCTTCGCTAATAAAAATGCTCCTTTATCAAGACGTGGTACTGAATGGTACTGGTAGTTTGCCGCCAAGTCATATTCATCTACTGCTACTAAGTGATACTTTCCATCTGAAGGTACAGATTGAGGTATTTCAATCGCAAACTCAGTAGTGATCTGATTTTGGTTTGTTGTAACGGTATAGATAGGAGCAGAGACTTCTTCTTCTACTAACACCTCATCATATAATTTTATTTCTCTTGCTCCCGCATATGCCATATTTACCGCTGGTGCAGTATTTCGGTACACAGCTTGGCCAGTAAAAAAATTGATGTGAATAGGGTTTAAAATAGGCCTGTTATTATTCTGCGCAGGATTACCATTTGAAATTGTGAGATTTACATTACTCCAATCGTAGCCCGTACTTTGGTATACATTCGCCTTATAATTTAAATTAACCGGTTTATCAATTCCTTTATATCTGATGTCATAAACGGGCGTCCAGCCTGCTCCTTGTACTAAATAGGTAATTGTAACATTTACTTTAGCACTTGCATTAGCTACTACATTCAACACGATCTCTCCAGTTTGCTTTGCCCTGTTATTGGCATTTAGCTGATTGAGGTGAGATTGTATTCTCGTTCTTTTTTGTGTTAATTCAAGTTCATCAATGTTTAGATTATAAAGCGATTTCCTGATGGCTAACATACGCTCTCTATAAAACTTCGTCAGTGACTGAAGTTGTTCAACTGTCATTCCTTGCTCGGTACTCCCCAGTTTATTATTTGTATTAATTAGTTGTTCTTCACCTTGTAAGGTTGCTTTCTGACTTTTAATCCATGTTATATTATTAGATGAGAGAAGAATAGAATCTTGAAGTACTTTTATTTGTTTTGGCACTTTCTTATTTTCTAAATAGTTATGCTGAAAGGATACGGATAGGAGGGTAGCGCTTCCCTTTATTTTAGCCTGAATGCTGCTGGTAACAACATTTGTGGACAAATTACCTAGAATAAGCTCCGACGAACCTGATGCTATAGTTGCACTTACAGAACGAGTAATTCTTGCATACTGACTATAAACAGTCACATCTTTAATTTTTGAATCGACTGTTTTTGATGCGAATAAAGAAGTGTTTAAGAGTAATAGAATAAAAAAAGTAGAGATGGCTTTTAACATGATTTTTTGCGTTTTTAGTTAATTGAAAAGTAATCAAAATTGAGAAGCAATTAATCAAGATTCAAGCCAAAATAATGTGATGATATTTTTAGTGACAATGATTCTGTTATAAAAATGCTATTGCCAAATTAATATCATCATAACTCACCTTTCCCTTGAGGCCATCATAAATAACTTTTGTGCTTTTCGGACTACCTTTTGGCTGTAGAACATACATTTTCCTTACCATTTTAATAATGTCTTCAGAAGGTTTGAACCTATCTAAATCTACTTCCGGATGATCCTTTCTTATTTTTATGAGATGTCCGCAAATTGTATTTTTTGTAAGTCCTCTTTCTTTAGCAATTGCTAAAAGCGACATGTCTTTTTTCAAGTATTCTAAAGTAAAAGCATAAGTAGATTTCTTTCCTGCCTTTTTTTCTTTGATCTTTCGTTTGTTTTTAAAAATCTCTTCTGGATTATTTAGGCCGTCACATTTTTTCACAAAAAGAGGAGCTACAGCATCCAGTTCAGATACGCTAAGATCTTTATCAACTTCATGCGAGAGTTCTTGAAAACGCTTATCAGCTTTAAGAGCCAAGGCATCCACTTTTAAAGCCATCTCGTTGAGACCAATTAATTGCAGATCTTCTAAATTCTTCAATCGGGATAATGCTACATAGCCCTGGCCTTTCTCAAAGGTTTTGGAAAGGTCGATCAAAGCCGAATCCAATGTCATACCCTGACACTTATGTATGGTTATGGCCCACGCTAGTCGCAAAGGAATCTGGTTATAACTCGCTAATACTTTTGCATTATCATCCTGAATGGTCCAATCTTCCTTTTCTACACTGATGATTTTATTGTTATGCAACTTTACCACCGGATAGCCATCGTCATTAAAATTCAATATTTCACCCATTGAACCATTTACGTAGCCTTTCTCAACATTATTTCTGACAAACATTACTTTGGCACCTTTTTTTAATTCGAGGTTTTCACCTGCCAGTACCGACTTTTTTAAGGACTCTAATAATTTCTTATTTCCTTTTGTTTTAGCTTTAAATTTTTTCGAAATTTCTTTTAGTGTTTCAAGGTGTTCTGAATTTATTTTATCTACATCGAAATTATGTGTGAACAAGCGCGTGAGTTCTTCATTTTTACCTAATTTATTATTTGATGTTGCAAGTAGAGTTGTGTAGCTTTTTTCAGAGATCGAGCCCGTTCGTATTTCATTTAATATAAGATTGAGATCATTGTCTTCTTGACGATACTGTTCTGTTAGGTAGCAGACTGCTAAGTTTGCTGACAACCATGCAGCCGACATAAAAGAAAACTTATCCTTACTTCCTTCCTCACGTTTTCCAATCGGAGGTAATTGAAAGAAATCACCACTAAAGACTACCTGTATTCCACCAAATGGGTCATTATTCTCTTTAAAAAACTGAAGCACATCATTTACAGCATTCAGTTGATTTTTGTGAAGCATAGAAATTTCATCAATGATCAATACCTTCACTTTTTCCAGGTGTTCCTTCAAATATTTCTTTGTTTTCATAGTAACCAAATTCGCATGGCTAATATGATCTTTCACTCCTATACCTGCCCACGAATGTATGGTCATTCCATTCATATGCGTGGCGGCGATACCCGTTGAAGCTGTTATTGCCACAGGTATTTTACGCTCTTTTAGATAATTAATGTATTTATTTAAAACAAATGTTTTTCCCGTTCCTGCTGAACCGGTTAGGAAGGTGTTTTTACCTGATTTTAAAATTGCTAAGGCTTTTTCTTGTTGCATTTATCGAAAGTAACATAAGTATGAAAGCCAAAACTACGTAGTTTATACCATTTAATTGAGGATTTATTAGTGGTCATTATCAACAAGGCTTTTTAAAATTAAAATAGAAGCACTACCTTTGCAAAAGTTTGAACATCTATTAGCATAATAAAAATACTTAATGGCAAAATCGCAACAGACATTTAACAAAAAAGAAAAAGAGAAGAAACGTTTGAAAAAACGACAAGATAAATTGGCTAAACGTGAAGAACGTAAAGCGAATGCGCAAAAGGGTGCAGATCTTGAGGACATGTTAATATATGTTGATGAAAACGGTCATTTTACCGATACTCCACCAGATCCAACGAAGAAAAAGAAAATAAACGCTAAGAATATTGAAATTAGTGTTCCTAAGAAGGAAGAGGAAGAGGATCCGGGTGAATTAACAGGAAAAGTATCTTTCTTCGATGATTCAAAAGGATTTGGCTTTATTATCGATAGTGTTTCTCAAGAACGTTTTTTCGTTCACGTAAGTGGCTTGATCGATGAGATAATGGAAGGGGATAAGGTTATGTTTGAGCTTGAAAAAGGGCTTAAAGGTATGAATGCCGTTCGTGTAAAGAAAATCTAGATTCTTTTTCGATTCTAACTCTTCTGGTTTACATTTTTAATAATTCCGGCTTAGTATTTTTCGCTAATAAGTAAGCATAATTGTGATGGAATTACTCTAGATCTTCATTTAATTCTCTATTGATAAGATTGATTCCAGTATCTGTAATCTCTAATTGTTTCTGCTTATAAAGTGCCCCAATAGATTTTTTAAAGATCTTTTTACTCATTCCGAGTTTGCTAGCGATGGCTTCAGGAGCGCTTTTGTCATTCAGACTTAGCGACCCACCATTGATTACAAGAATGCTATAAAGCTTTTTAACATTGTCATCTACAGCTCGGTAGCCAAATTTATTCAGACTTATATCAACCTTATTATCACTTCTAATCTTTTTAATATATCCACTGATCTCATCTCCAATAGCTATCGGTTCAAAAATTTCATTTTTATATAGTATCCCTTGATAATGATTATCAACGATTACGTTAATACCAATTTCTGACTCTTCAAATGCAATTAAGTCAACTTTCTGACCAACCTCAACGTCAATTTCGTTTCTTTCTAAGGTGCCTTTTATTTTGGTACTCCCAACAAGTCGTTCTGATTTTTCATCAAGATATAGATAGACCACGTAGGTTTTGCCTTCCTCAATTTTAGTGGCTTGCTGACTATGAGGTACTAAAAGATCTTTTTCTAATCCCCATTCGAAAAAAGCACCAAAATCGACTACTGCCTTGGCTTCTAACGCTGCGTACTCACCAAGCATTACATAGGGTGTGAGGTTTGTAGCTATTGCACGGTCTTCAGAATCCTTATAAAGAAATACATCTAAAGAATCACCAAGTTCAAGGTCCTCAGCCACATATTTGTTAGGAAGAAGCACTTCATTCTCCTCTTCATCAATTAAATACACGCCATTATCAGTTCGTCTTAATGCAGTAAGGGTGTTAATTATTCCAAGATTTAGCATGTGTATTAAATTTTTGCAAAGCTAGGCTATAATTAATAATTGAAATGAAAATTCGAAATTACTTAGATCGCATATTGATAATTAGTATTAAACAGATTGATAAGATAGTTTATCTTCGCCGAAAATTGAGGCAATTATCTAATGGACACCTTTGAGCAATTAAATCTTTCGAAGCAGTTGCGAAATGCAATTGATGAGTTGGGATTCTCTACACCCACACCAATTCAAAAAGAAGCTTTCTCTCCCATAATGTCGGGGAAGGACTTACTTGGTATTGCACAAACGGGTACTGGTAAAACACTTGCCTACATGCTGCCGTTACTTCAAGAGTTTAAATTCTCACAGCAAGTTAATCCTAGGGTTCTAATACTTGTTCCAACCCGTGAATTAGTAGTTCAGGTAGTTGATAATATCGAAAGTTTTACCAAATACATGAGTGTTCGTGTACTCGGTGTTTACGGGGGGACTAACATCAATACTCAAGCGCAGTATGTTGCTCAGGGCTGTGATATTTTGGTTGCTACACCTGGTCGATTATACGATTTAACACTGAATAGAGCTTTGCAACTTAAAGCGATTAAAAAGCTAGTTATTGATGAAGTGGATGTAATGTTAGATCTGGGATTCCGATTTCAACTCAATAATATTTTTGAATTATTACCTGATCGTAGGCAAAACATGATGTTCTCTGCAACGATGACAGAAGAAGTTGATTTACTGATAAGCTCATTTTTTAATTCTCCAATAAAAATATCTATAGCTGTAAGTGGAACACCTTTAGAAAATATAGTTCAGGAAAAATATGAAGTAGCTAATTTTTATACCAAGATCAATTTATTGGCTCACCTTATTAAAACTAACACTGACTTTAAGAAAGTACTTGTATTTGTAGCTAAGAAGAAAAATGCAGACATCCTTTTTGAGAAATTAGAGGATATTCACTTGAAAAAAATTGGAATTATTCACTCCAATAAGTCACAAAATTATCGCTTACGAATGGTAAGTGAATTTGATGAAGGAAAGATTAAGATCTTGATCTCTACTGACGTAATGGCCAGAGGTTTAGATTTAGAAGAAGTTAGCCATGTTATTAATATGGATACGCCGGAATTTCCTGAAAATTATATGCATCGAATTGGAAGGACGGGTAGAGCGGAGAAGAAAGGTCATTCCCTTCTGTTTTATACTCCAAAGGAATCAGATTGGAAAGATGAGATCGAAAAATTAATGCATTTCACTATCCCATTGCTACCTTTTCCTGAGGAAGTTGAACTTAATCCACAAAAATTGGATGAAGAACGCGATCGGCAAGTTGATAAGTACAGTCGGAATACTACAAAGGAATCTGAGAACGCAGCTTTTCATGAAAAGAGCGAAAAAAACAGTAAAGTAAATCTGGGCGGTTCCTATAAATTTGAAATAGCAAGAAAGTACAAGAAACCTAAAACAAAAGGGGATAAGAAGGCTAATAATAGGAAGAAGAAATAGTTGTTAGGTGTCGGAGGTCAATTAACTTATAAAAAAAGTTCACGCAGAGTTCGCAAAGAAAAAGGTGAAAAACAAAACGCAAATTCGATAAATCGAATCGCAAAGTTAAACAGGGTAGCTCTTAACTTCTAATGTCAGGTTGAGCTAGTTTGCACGGAGCTTTTGTCGAAGTGCCGAAACCTCATTTCTACCATTAAACTTAATAGTCTTCGATAGGCTCAGACGGACATCCAACGGGTAAGCAATTTCCAGACAAGGTCAGGTTGAGCAAGTTTACACTGAGCTTTTGTCGAAGTGTCGAAACCTCAATACTAATTCTATAAAATTTCTCGTTCATTACTTCATTTGTTTGATTCAACTACATCACAAAGTTATAACACAATATTGTTAAAAAAATCCTCCTATTTAACTGGTAATGTGCCATTAAACTTTTGTAATATGCATAAACAAACATTTTATTAGAAACTTCGTTTAACATATAGTTAAACCCAATACTACATCCATTTTTGAATAAGACAGTACATACAGTATACATATATACTATGGTAGTAATTACTGTAGTTGTAACGGCCTATCTCTTTTACATAGGCCATTCTTATTATAATACAATATTAGAAGAACGATTTTATCATGATCAACACGATTGGTTTAAACCCAGTGGAGCATTTGGTCATGGATTAGGAATCCTTGGGACTTTTATGGTTTTATTTGGTGTAGGGATATATATAGCAAGGAAACGATTTAATTTCATGTCGAAATATCTACGACTTAAGTACCTTCTTGAGTTTCATATCTTCCTTTGCACACTCGGCCCAATACTCATCCTATTTCATACTGCGTTTAAATTTGGAGGAATTGTATCCATTGCCTTTTGGAGTATGGTTGCTGTTGTACTTAGTGGAGTTGTAGGTAGATTTATTTACATTCAAATACCCCGTACAATCGAAGGTAGAGAATTGAGTTTAAGTGAGGTTAAAGACATGAAAATGGATTTATCTAGTGTTTTGAGAGAAAAATACAAACTTGATTTTAGTGATGTTCAGCTTTTAGTGAGCTTCACCGATGAGGAGAGCTTATCCAATGAAAAAGGATCAATGCGTAGTCTCAGAAAAGCGATTAAAGGAATCAACTTACCTAAACAAGAAAGAAATTCCATTATTAAAATGCTTAAGAGTGAGCGCTCCCTTTCGCGTAGGATAGCTAGATTAGAGAAGATGCAAAAACTGCTTAAATACTGGCATGTAGCTCACTTACCCTTTGCAATGATCATGCTTATCATATTAGTTATACATGTAGGAATTACGCTTGCTTTTGGATATAAATGGATTTTTTAATGGGACTAATGTTTGAGGAAATATTGGTTTATGGAGTTGTGTTTGTACTATGTGCAATCATTATCTATTTCTATTTACGAAAGAAGAAAGTAAGTTCTTTGGAAGTAGAGAAAAAAGTTGTTGTTGCCAAGGAAGAAGGATTATTTGAACCTAATTCTCTTCATCCCTTTATAGACCTTAACACATGTATCGGTAGTGCAGCTTGTGTAGCTGATTGCCCTGAAAAGGATATCCTGGGGATTGTTGATGGTAAAGCAACTGTTATAAACACCACTAATTGTATTGGTCATGGTGCGTGCTTTCATTCTTGTCCGGTTGAAGCAATATCTTTAAGAATAGGAACTGAGAAAAGAGGAGTAGACCTACCTCATGTTGATGAAAATTTTGAAACGAATATAAAAGGAATCTATATCGCAGGTGAATTGGGTGGGATGGGTTTGATCAAAAATAGCGTAGAGCAGGGACAGCAAGCCATCGAAAGCATGGTTAAAAGCAAAAAAACCTCTAAAGAAAATGTAATAGATATAGCAATTATCGGAGCGGGTCCGGCAGGAATCTCGGCTACTTTAGAAGCAAAAAAGCAAGGTTTATCTACTATAACACTTGAACAAGACTCATTAGGAGGGACAGTATTTACTTTTCCAAGAGCAAAAATAGTTATGACATCTCCAATGAACCTACCACTTTATGGTAAAGTGAAGTTATTTGATACTTCAAAGGATGAATTGCTTCATTTATGGAAAGAAGTTATAGAGAAGCATGATCTGGAGATTAAAGAAAATACCAAAGTTGAAAGTATTATTCCTAAAGAGAATGGAACTTTTAAATTGGAAACAAATCAGGGAGATGAATACATATGTAATAATGTTCTTTTATCGATCGGAAGAAGAGGAAGCCCGAGGAAATTGAATGTTCCTGGTGAGGAATCGAAAAAAGTGGCATATCGTTTATTAGAACCAGAAAGAATTCTTGACAAGAATGTAATGGTTGTTGGCGGAGGAGATTCCGCAATTGAAACAGCCTTATTATTAGTGGATACTAATAAAGTGATCATATCGTATAGAAAGGATCAGTTTACAAGACTCAAACCAAAGAATAAAGAGAACATTGAAAAGGCAATTAAAAATAAAACAATTGAAGTATTATTTAGTTCGAACCTAGTATCTATAAACGATAATCATGTTTTGATGAATGTAGAGGGAGAGGGAAACGCTAAGGAGATCAGCAATGATCTGGTCTACATTTTTGCCGGAGGAGAGTTGCCGACAGGTTTTTTACAAAAAGCGGGGGTGGAAATCACTAAGCGTTTTGGTCATGTATTAAAAAAACATAAATAAAGTAGTTGAAAAAATCACTTATACATATTATTTTTTCATTGTTGTTGTCTAGCACTATTGTTAGTGCACAGATTTCACCTGGTGACCTGTCGCAATCACATGCCGACCTTGAAGGGATGAGTAATTGTACTTTATGCCACGATTTGGGTGAGAAAGTTTCAAATAAAAAATGCCTCGATTGTCATGATGATATACAATCATTATTAAACGCCAGTAAAGGATACCATTCGGATTTAAGTGTAAAGAATAAAGATTGCTTCGAATGTCATAGTGATCATCATGGTCGTAAATTCGACATGGTCCGATTTGATGAAGATAATTTTAATCACAATAAAACAGGTTATGAATTAGAAGGAAAACATGAAGTTATAGATTGTCGTGAATGCCATGTGTCTGATTTTATTGAAGATAAAGAAATAAAGAAAAGAAAAAACACCTTCCTTGGTTTGGATGATGAATGTCTAGCTTGCCATGATGATTTTCATCAAAATACTTTATCCGAAACCGACTGTCTAGCTTGCCACGACCTGGAAGCTTTTAAACCCGCACCGAGGTTTGATCATGACGAAGCTGACTTTGTATTAAAAGAGAAACATATTGAGGTTGATTGTGTTGAATGCCATGAAATGAGTACTAAAAATGGTATGGAGTTTCAAAACTTCTCCAATGTAGCCTTTGAAGATTGCAAGTCATGTCATGAAGATCCACATCAGAATAAAATTCAAGGAAAATGCATCCAATGTCATAATGAAACATCCTTTTCTACTTTTATAGGCAAAGGAAGGTTTAATCATAGCGTATCAGGCTTCGATCTTAAAGGTAAACATACATCAATAGATTGTTTTGCATGTCATAAAGAAACGAGTGATCCTCTATTGGTATTTCAAGACAAGTCGAATACAGAAGAGAGCAACTGTATTGCCTGTCATACAGATCAACACGAAGGTAAATATGATTTGAATTGTGCTAAGTGTCATAATGAAAAAAGCTTTCTATCGCTTAATAACATGGATTTCTTTGACCACTCTATTCCTGATTATCACCTGGAGGGTAAACACCTTGAAGTAGATTGTAAGGAATGCCATGTTGGAAGGTTTTCCGCTCCGCTAGAATATGCATCGTGCAACAGTTGCCACGATGATTATCACAGAGGAGAGTTTACGAAAAATGAAGTAACTCCTGATTGTATAGAATGCCATTCATTAGAAAACGGTTTTGATTACAGTTTGTTTACGATAGAGCAGCATCAGGAAAGTGCATTTGTACTCGACGGTGCCCATGTTGCAACGCCCTGTTTTGCATGCCACATTGATGAAAGAGAAGATAGATGGACCTTTGTTGATCTTGGGGTGAATTGTAAGGATTGTCATGAGGATGAGCACAATGCTTCATTAGACGCAACTTATTTTAATAACGAACCGTATAAATGTAGCATTTGCCATGTCAATGATGCCTGGTCGGTGATCAATTTTGATCATGACTTTACAGAGTGGCCATTGGATGGCAAGCATGTGGATGTTGCTTGTAAGGAATGTCATTTTGATATAACTGCTGAAAACACACTATCCAATGTGGAATTTAAGTCTTTAGACGGACAATGTATGTCTTGCCATGAGAATATTCATGACGAGACTTTTGCTATTGATGGAGTTACAGATTGTAACAGGTGCCATGTAACAGATAGTTGGTACCCTAAAAAGTTCGATCATAACAGCACTGCTTTTCCATTGGACGGAAAGCATAAAGAAGTAGCTTGCAAAGAGTGTCACGAATCAGTAGATGATGATGGACAGATAGTTATAGTTTATAAAACAGGGAAATTAGAATGTATAGACTGTCATTGATCATAATGTTTTTGTTTATTTTATCTTCAGTTATGGGGCAAAACCCGCATGGAGAAGAATTAACTATGGACTGTGCTTTTTGTCATACGGCTGATTCTTGGACAATTGAAATCGATTCCATTCAATTTAATCATAACACAACTGATTTCTATTTAGAAGGAACACATAATCAGGTTGATTGTAAACTATGTCATCCTACATTAGTATTTAATGAAGCTTCTTCTGATTGTATTTCTTGTCATGATGATGTTCATAGTATGACGGTAGGAAATGACTGTGTTCGATGCCATACTTCAGAGACTTGGTTGATCGATAATATTCCTGAGTTACACGAAGAAAATGGTTTTCCACTTATTGGTGCGCATAGTAGCTTAAGTTGTGATGAATGCCATATTTCCGATACTTATCTCCGATTTGACAGATTGGGTAATGAGTGTATAAACTGCCATCAAGATGATTATTTAGCTACTACTAATCCAAATCACCAAAGTGCAGGTTATTCGACCGAATGTTTAGATTGTCATAATCCTTTAGGATTTGGATGGGAAGCCGATGTGATAACACATGGTTTTTTTCCATTAACCTTAGGGCATGATATTCAAGATTGTAAGGAATGCCACATTTCTGATAACTTTTCTGATGCTTCACCAGAGTGTGTAAGTTGCCATCAAGATGACTATAATTCTACTACCAACCCTAATCACCAAAGTGCCGGATTTTCAACGAATTGTATCTTGTGTCATACAGCTGATATTGATTGGATACCAGCTTCTTTTAACCATGATGATCAGTTCTTTCCAATATATAGTGGAGAACATGAAGGGGAGTGGAATGATTGTATAGACTGTCATAATAATCCAAATAATTACGCAGAATTTACTTGTATAGGTTGTCATATCAACCCTGAAACAAATGAAGAACACAATGGAGTAGATGGTTATGTATACGAAAGCAATGCGTGTTTAGCTTGTCACCCAACGGGTAAGTCTGGTGAAGCATTTGATCATAACACGACTAATTTCATGCTTACAGGAGGTCACTTTGGAATAGACTGTATTGAATGTCATGCTAATGGCTATGTAGGAACATCAATGCTCTGTAATGATTGTCATAATGCTGATTTTTTAGCTACATCTAATCCAAATCATAATGCAATAGGTATTTCAACGGATTGTATTAGTTGCCACACGACAGATCCCGGATGGACACCAGCTACCTTTACAAACCATAATGATTATTATCCATTAAATGGTGCGCATGCACTGATTGCAAATGAATGTGCGACATGTCATAATGGTGATTATACGAATACACCAAACACTTGTGTTGCTTGTCACCAAACAGATTTTGATAATACTACTGACCCTAATCATGTTGCTTCGCAATTCCCAACAGATTGTGCTTCATGCCATGGTGAAGACGATTGGATACCAGCATCATTCGATCACAATACAACTAATTTCGCCTTAACCGGTGGTCACTTTAATATTGATTGTTTAGAATGCCATTCAAATGGTTATACCGGAACTTCAACACTCTGTAACGACTGTCATAATGATACTTATACCAGTACGAGTAATCCAAATCATAATGCAATTGGTATCTCAACAGATTGTGTTACGTGTCATACAACAGATCCAGGATGGATTCCGGCTAGTTTTGATGTTCATGATGATTATTATCAACTGAATGGGGCACATGCGCTAATAGCTACTGATTGTGCTACTTGCCATAATGGTGATTACACTAATACTGTAAATACTTGTGTAGGTTGTCATCAGGCAGATTATGATGGAACGACAGATCCAAATCATAGTGGAGCAGGATTTAATACAGATTGTATTACTTGTCATAATGAATCAGCATGGGATCCCTCTACCTTCGACCATGATGGTCAGTTTTTCGAAATTAATAGTGGAACGCATCAAGGGGAATGGAATGATTGTGCGACCTGTCATACTAATCAAAACAACTTTGCTGAATACACTTGTTTTTCATGTCATGATCAGAATGTTTTAAATGCGATTGATGATCATGAAGCAAGTACAGAATATGCGATGGGAGATTGTACAGCTTGTCATCAATAAATTATAAGTTTTGAATTATAGATCAGTATTCATATTTATATTTTTGATAGTAGCTTCTTTTAGGACTTATGGGCAGGGTACTGAGCAAAAACTTAATGGGGAGGTTACCTTTGTTACTTCTAATAACGTTTATGTAAAATTTGATAATACAGGCGATATTAATATTGGCGATTCTTTGCAGTTAACGAAGGATAATTCAGCATGTTTGATCGTTACAAATAAATCTTCTCGCTCTATTGTTTGTTCAAAAATTGATAATTGTGAGATAAGTAAAGGAGATAAAGTTTCATATTCTATCAAGGCTCAAGCTATTGTTGCGGTGGAAGCTATTGAAGTTGCAGAGGAGGAAATGGTAATATTAGAGGAGGAAGAACCATTGTATAAGGAAAAAATAAAAGGAAGAATTTCTGTTTCCAGTTATAATAATATTTCAAGCGACAGAGACAATAGATCGAGGCTAATGACTCGGTTTTCATTTAATGCGTCTCATGTAAGAAATTCGAAATTCTCTTTTGAAACCTACATGAATTATAGGTATAAATTTCCTACTCAAGAAACGAGTACTACTCTCCAACAGTCATTTTTTAGGATCTATAATTTAGCCATACGTTTTGATGCAGACCCTACTTTGTCATTTACATTGGGAAGAAAAATCAACTCAAAAGCATGGTCACTAGGTGCTATAGATGGACTACAAGCTGAGAAGTTTTTTGGTAAGACCTATGTTGGGGCTATTGTTGGTTTTAGACCAGACATTTATGATTACAGTGTTAATACAAACTTATTTGAGTATGGTGCATACTTAGGAAGGTTAACGAAAACGGATAATATATATTCAGAAGCAACATTGGGTTATGTTGAACAAAAAAACGGAAGTCAAATTGATCGCCGCTATACATTTTTTCAATTTTCGAGCACATTGTATAGGAAATGGAATCTATTCTCATCATTTGAACTTGATCTGTACAGTAAAATAAATGGAGAGTCTGCAACGGATGCAAGACTTACAAATATGTTTGCCTCTGTAAGGTATAGGTTTAGCAGGAAGTTTGATGTGTATTTATCTTATGACTCGCGAAAACGAATTATTTATTACGAAACATTTCAGTCAGAAATTGAACGCATGCTTGATGATGATCTTGCACGGCAGGGTGTTAGAGGAAGGATAAACGTTAAGCCAATAAAGTATGTCAATATAGGATTCAGTTATAGTAAAAGGTTTGAAAGTGATATGCAAAACAAATCTGATAACATATATGCTTATGCCAGTTTATCAAAAATTCCTATAGTAGAAGGTAGGTTTGTTGTGAGTTATAATTTAAACAAGTCAAATTATCTGGAGAGTAATATCCTAGCATTTAGGTATTCGAGAACAATTATTAAAAAGAAATTAAATAGTGAATTCTATTATCGAGTAGTAAATTACACTTATAGAAATAGTGTAAGTGATCTACTTCAGAACTACTTTGGCGCTAACTTTTCATATAATATTAACAGAAGATTATTATTTAGCGTTTCAGGTGAACTTTCTACCTTCAATACAGAGAATAATTACAGAATATATGCTAAAATTGCAAAGCGATTTTATGCTAAAGAAAAATAGTAAATTATGAGTTCAATATTCCGATCGATTTTAATATTTTCGATACTTATTTCATTATTTAGTGCATGTGAGGAAGGTCCAACAATGACTAAAATGCCTATTGAAGGTGATAATTCATCGGATAGTCCTGGATTATTACCCAATAGAGGAGAACAAAC
>JAUVAY010000091.1 GCA_030591505.1 Flavobacteriales bacterium
CTTATTCCGACCAAACAACAAGTATCTACTCGGTATTATCTAGTGGTAAGGCCACGAAAACAAATGACGTTAGAACACGTCTCTTGATGTCAAAATCTCTGTTCAGCGATGTTGTGCAACAAGCACTATAGCGGAGGCGCAAGCTTTAGCGTAGGAGGCCCCTTTAATTATAAACCCTCAAGATAGATCCGTTGTAATTATATTTATAAGATTTTAATCCAACAACTGCCGGTCCATTATCCGGAAGCCCACCATTGATCATATTAAAGCGGGAAGAACAACAGGTGCCATCGATCAAAACGGCAATATTATCAGGATCTTCATTTACAACACATCCATCTTCAATTTGATAAGGGCAATGACGATCATATACAACAAATTGATCTGTACTAACACGTAAAATTGCAATTCCCTTAGAGCCTCCATTCACAAAAACGATTCCTCCCATAGGATGAAGGAGTGGCTCATATAAAGGAAGCGTTAAATTTAAGGTAATATCAAAGGGTATATTCGGGACCGGGCTTGAAACATTTTTGTTGTTACAAGAAAATAAAGATGTGAATATTACAAATACAATTATACCAACTACCTTCTTTTTCATGTTATTTTTATTGTCCACTATGCGAGCAAAGTTAATAATAATAAGTGTTTTTGTATTTTTTGGATTGCTAATTCCGGATATAGTACTTTCTCAAGATAAGCCTCGCAGCAATAAGCGAGCCAATAAAGAGTTGGTAAAACAACAAAAGAAAAAGAGAAAGGAGGCCAAGAAGAGTGATAAATCTGCGATGAAAGCACACTATAAGTCACAGGGCAAATCAACAAGGAAAAGGATGAAAAAAAACCATAGAAAAACGAAACGTTTGTTGAAAAACAAAAAGCCTCCATTCTGGGAAACATGGTTTAGGTAGCCCTTCTTTTTGCATACCTTATTCTATCATTAAAGAATACTTAGCTTTAGTTTAGAATTGTATAAAATTGAGTTTTTATCTTAAATATTTTCTCTGCGATTATATATAATGATTCAAATATTAGTTTAGGTTTGTTGAGAATTGGGAGAAATGAAGAAATGTTAATTCTAAAGCAATTAAAATTCTAACAAATTTTGACTTGCTTAATCGGAATAAATTTTTCTATATTTACGACCGTTGTTGCGAAATTGATTAAAAACTTTTGTCTATGTTGAAAAAGCTTTACTCTATAGTAATTGCTTTAGCGATTGCTCTACCTATTATTGCTCAATCAGGATCAGGAACCTTAAAAGGAGTGGTAACCGACGGTGAGTCGGGTGAACCGATTCCCTTTGCAGCTGTTGTTGCTAAAATAGGAGACCGTCAGATAGCTGGAACAGCTACTGATTTTGATGGTAAATACACAATTAAACCACTTGCGCCGGACAAGTATGATATTTATATTTCTGTTGTGGGATATAATGTAAAAGTAATTACAGGCGTTGTTGTTAATTCTGATAAAATTACATTCCAGAATATTCCTTTAAGTGCGGGTATCGATCTTGATGCCGTAGATATCGTTTCTTATACGGTGCCACTTATCGATAGAGATGGAGGTTCTTCAGGAGGGACAGTTACAAGTGAAGATATAAGCAGGATGCCTGTTCGTAGTGCAACTTCTGTTGCAAGTACAGTTGCAGGGGTTGAAACGGATGCTGCTGGAAATACAAGTATTCGTGGAGGAAGATCTGAAAACACTTATTATTATATTGATGGTGTAAAAGTGATCGGGACAACTAATATACCGAAATCTGCAATACAAGAAGTAACCGTTATAACTGGGGGAGTTCCTGCTAACTATGGTGATGTAACCGGGGGTATTATCAATATAACAACAAAAGGTGCTGCGAGTAGTTTCTATGGCGGTATTGAAGGAGTAACTTCCGGATTTGCATCAGGAGAAGAAGCGGTAGGTCTTGATAAATTTGGTTATAACCTTGTTGAAGGTTATGTGAGTGGACCCCTAGCATTCAAAAAAGATTCTACTGGGAAAAAACTCAGATCTATAATTGGATTTTTTGCATCAGGTAATTATACGAACCAGCTAGATAACCGTCCGACTTTTGGGATAATGAAGATGAATGAGGATTCACGAAATAGTTTATTAAATAATCCAAGTCGTTTAGGTCCTGTGTCTCCATCGGGTTTTGCTGCACTTCAGTCTAATGCTGAATATATGGGAGCAGAGCATTTTCACCAAGTTGCTACACGTCAGAATGACGCGCAAACTCAAATAAACCTTGCTGGTAAAATTGATATATCTCCAACTGAAATGATCGATCTTTCATTAGGGTTTCAATATGGATATCAAGATGACCACGCGTTTAATTACCGAAGATCACTTGCAAACTCTGAAAATAATGCAGTAGTTAAGGATCAGACATTGCGTGCTTATGCGCGATTTGTACAACGATTTAGAAATGGTGATGATCAAGGGGGAGTAAAAAATGCTTTCTATTCTATCTTAGTAGATTATACCAATGATAAAGGGTCCTGGCAAGATGGAACCCATGAAGATAACTTTTTTAATTATGGTTACATTGGGAAATTCAATACTTATAGTACTCCTTTTTATGAATTTGATCCAACAAGACAAGCTTTTGTTCACCAGGGATGGCAAGATACATTGGTAACTTTCCAGCCAGGTGATCTAAATCCTGAATTAACAGCAATTAACGTTCAGTATTTTGAGTTATTGCAAGAAGCCCAGCAGGAAGCTGAAGAAGGTATGGGGCCAATGTCTAGTCAAACAGCCATACAATCTAATGGAGGATTACTTAATGGTGAGACACCAGAACTTATTTATGGTTTATGGGAGCAGCCAGGAGTAAGATCTAATTTTTATCGCGTTTATGATAATCAGCAGTTCCGTGTTTCAGCAATGGGTTCTGCCGATATTGGTGAACATGCATTGCAAATTGGAGTTGAATTTGAACAGCGTAGTGAAAGTAGATTTGCAATAGGTGACAATGCGGGAAGAGGGCCTACTGATTTATGGTTAGTAGCTCGTCAAAATGCTAATTCTCACCTAACCAATGTTGATCACAGCGACTCAACGATTACTTTTGAAAATGGTACTTATGCATTTATTACTTACCCGATATTAAATGACTCTGAGGCTCAGTCAACTTTTGATAGAAATCTGCGAACAAGTTTAGGAATGGATCCTAATGGTGATGAGATCATCGATATTGATGCTTTAAGTCCAGACCAATTAAATTTAGGCTTATTTAGTGCAGATGAATTATTATCGAATGGTGTTAATTATGTATCCTATTATGGTTATGATCACACCGGAGAGAAAAATACGTCTACTACTAATTATCAAGATTTCTATACAGAAACAGATGACAATGGTAATTTCACTCGTAATATTGGCGCTTTTCGGCCAAACTACGTAGCAGGTTACATTATGGATAAGTTTGCTTTTGATGACATTATCTTTAATGTAGGTGTTCGAGTTGATCGATTTGATGCTAATCAAGGTGTGCTTATTGATCCTTATGTATTAGGAGATACTTATAAAGCAGGAGAGATCTCTGACCTTGGAGGTCTAGAAGTTTCGCATCCTGAAAATATTGGAAGTGACTATGTTGTATATGTTGATGATATCAATGATCCGTCAAGAATTAAAGGATATAGAGATGGTAATGATTGGTATGATAATTTAGGAGCACCAATACAAGATCCAAGTATACTAAGAGAAGAGGGAAATATTATTCCTTACCTTGTTCATGGTGATGATCAATTACAAAACCTCTCAACAGCTTTTGAAGATTATAAGCCTCAGGTGAATGTAATGCCACGGATCGCTTTTTCATTCCCAATTTCAGATGTAGCACTTTTCTTTGCTCATTATGATATTTTAACTCAACGTCCGACAGGAAATAATATTTTTAATCCAATCGATTACTTATATATTGAGTCTGTAGCAGGTTCTCGAGTGTTGAATAATCCAAATTTGAAGTCCTCAAAAACGATCGATTACGAATTAGGTTTTCAACAGGTAATATCTAAGACATCTTCCTTGAAGATTGCAGCTTTCTATCGTCAAATGGAAGATCAGATACAGGTGAGGAATTATGCAGAAGCATACCCTGTTACATATCGTACCTATGATAATATTGACTTTGGTACTGTAAAAGGGATGTCATTGACTTTCGACTTAAGAAGAACAGGGAATATAAGATTAACGGCCTCTTACACACTACAATTTGCTGAAGGTACAGGGTCTAGTTCAGAAACTGCATTGGCATTGATCAATTCAGGGCAACCAAACTTAAGAACTGTTACCCCATTGGACTTTGACAGAAGACATAGAGTAGTACTTACTTTTGATTACCGATACGGCAGAGGCGCAGCTTATAATGGGCCTACTATTGGGTCAAGTCAGATATTAGCTGATTTTGGTGTTAATATTATTGGTGACTTTGGTTCTGGTACGCCTTATTCAGATTCAAAACGGGCTGCTAGTTTGTTTGAAGGAAATGGTGGAAATAGATTGATCGGGTCCATTAATGGATCTAGATTACCATCTTCGTTTAGAATGGATCTTCAAGTAGATAAGAGTTTCCCTGTTAAATTAGGAACCAAAAGTGATGGAGAAAGAAAAATGGGTAATATAAATGTATACCTATGGTTCACTAACTTGTTAAATACCCAAAACATTATCAATGTATACAGGTATACGGGTGATCCACAAGACGATGGTTATCTTGCTACTACTAGAGGTATTCAGGAAACGTATAATAGTGGAAAATTGGATTCTGAATCGTTTTCTAATTACTACAATATGAATATGCAAACGCCATTTAACTATGCGCGGCCAAGTACAATTCGTTTAGGACTTCGATTTGATTTTTAATAGAATATGATATTTATAAAAGAAATACAACTGATTATGAGGAGAGTCATTACTTATATTCTGATGCTAACCGGTTTACTTTTTACTGTTGATACAGTAGCAAGAGAGTATGATGGACTTAAGAAAAAGGGTGGTAGCGCAAACAAAGATCTCGCTGCAGATTGTGCCCCTTCTTCAAGTAAGACCGAATTGGCATTAAATAATGTCCGTTTCTTAATTGAAACAGGAGGAAACATGTGGGAAGATAGAGCCTTAGGCGCACCACATTATTATGTACCTAAAGAAGGTGAAAACAGTGTCTTATTTGCTGGTTCGCTTTGGATGGGTGGATATGATCCTGCGAATAACTTAAAATTGGCAGCAGTACGTTTCCGTCAGGTTGGTAATGATTTTTGGCCTGGACCCCTAACAAATGATGGTTCTGCATCAATCGATCCTGCAGTTTGTTCTGAGTTTGACCGTTTTTGGAGAACCACAAGGGATGAAGCTACACTTCATGCATTGTGGTGGCAACGTATTAATGATGGTAACTCTGAGAATGATAATGACCCTCCATTTGAAGGTGGTTATGCAATTCCTCAATCATTTTTAGAATGGCCTGGAAATGGAAACATTTCACAAGGTCAGGATGCAATATTAGGACCATTCTTTGATCAGAATAGTGATGGAATTTATTCACCATCGGAAGGAGATTACCCTGATTTTAACCTTGCAGGTAATACAGATTGTAGAAATAAATTCCGTGAAGATCCTGTTCCATTATTTGGAGATGAAAACTTATTTTGGATCTTTAATGATAAAGGGAATGTTCACACTGAATCATCAGGAGAACCTATAGGTATGGAAGTAAGAGCACAGGCTTTTGCTTTTAATACTCAAGATGAGATCAATTCAATGACTTTTTATAATTATGTATTGATCAACCAAGGTTCATTGACGCTTCAAAGTACTTACTTTGGTCAATGGGTAGATTGTGATGTTGGAAATGCAGCAGATGATTATGTTGGATGTGATGTCCAACGTGGTTTAGGTTATGGATTTAATGGTGATGAGTTTGATGAATCATCTTCTTCAGGACCTGGTTATGGTGTAAATCCTCCTGCAATTGGCGTTGACTTCTTCGAAGGACCATTCCAGGATGCTGATGAAATGGATAACCCATTGGTTTTTGATTATCAAGCGGCCGTTGATGGCGATGGTATTCCTTATGGAGGTATCGGAATCGGTTATGGTGATGATGTGGTTGATAACGAAAGATATGGTATGAGAGCATTCTTATATCATAACAATAACTCTTCAGCTACTGGAGATCCGCAAATTGCTGTTGAATATTATAATTACTTACAAGGTATTTGGAGAGATAATACTCCAATGACTTATGGAGGAACTGGTTATAACCCAGGTAATCCTTCAGCGGTTCCAGCGCAGTATATGTTTCCTGGTGACTCTGATCCAATTGGATGGGGAACAGGAGGAATACCACAAGCACCATGGTCTGAATCTGATGAAGGAAATGCACCAGCGGATAGACGATTTATCCAATCGGCTGGACCTTTTACACTTGAACCGGGTAATGTAAATAACATTACTGTTGGAGCAGTATATGGTAAAACCGCAGCTGGTGGAGCAGAAGCATCTGTAGCCGTAGTTCAAGCAGCTGATGATAAAGCTCAAAAATTATTTGATAATTGTTTCTTAATTCTTGAAGGACCACATCAACCTGATGTTTCGATTCGAGAACTTGATAAGAAATTAATTATTTATCTATCAAACACAAATCAACTTTCAAACAATAAAAATGAAGGCTTTGATGTTGCTGATGCGCAAATACCTGATTTTATTGATGATGGAGAAGGAAATTTAATCCCAATACCTGAAGATAAACAGACTTTTAAGTTTGAAGGATATTTGATCTATCAATTGCAAAATATAGAGGTAGACCCATCAGAACTTGACAATCCAGATCTTGCACGACTTATTTTTCAAGTGGATCGCCAGAATGATATTACCCAAATTATTAATTGGGAATTTGATGATGTAACTGGTTTTGCTATCCCTTATGAAATGGTTAACGGAGCCAATGAAGGAATAAATCACGCTTTTGAAATTAATAGAGACGCTTTTGCAGATGTTGATGTTAATTTAATTAACTATAAAACCTATTACTATCTTGTACTGGCGTATGCTCATAATGAGTATTATCCTTATGACCCTGCAACAGGAGAAGGTCAGGCAAAACCTTATTTATCAAGTAGAAAATCAGTAACAGGTGAGTTGATCAAAACAGTAGGTATTCCACATAGGGTTGATTCTGAGAATGGAGGGACTGTTTTACACAGCTCTTTTGGTGATCAATTTAAAATCAAACGAATTGAAGGTAAAGGAACAGGTGGGGTAGACAATGTTGTTTATTTAGAGCAAAGTAGTATTGATGAAATTATGTCAGGTGCTCCTTATAAAGCAAATGAATTGGATTATGTACAAGGTTCTGGGCCACTTCAAATATATGTTGTGGATCCATTGACAGTTAAAAACACTGATTTCTTATTTGGAGTAGAAAACAATGGATTGATACTTGACGAATTTACCCAGGATGAATCAAGATGGTTCCTACTTGATAAAGAAGTAGGTGATACGATTTGGGCTGATACAACCTTATTGATGAGAAATGAGCAGTTAATTCCTGATTATGGGATTGCAGTTAATGTAAATCAATATATTTTTCCAGATAACTATAAAGGATCTAGTTTCCGTGAATATGGATTCACTGATTTTATTCATGCTGAAATGGTATTTGCTGACCCTAAATTAGTATGGTTGATGGGTCTTCCAGATCAAGAAGGAAACAATATTGGTAACTGGATAAGAAGTGGAACTACATTTATTGAAGGTGGAGGTTTTCCATCGGATTATAGTGGACAAGACGATGGTCAGATCTATGAAGGTGTATTGGGCGGTACATGGGCTCCATTTACCATGGTTCAAAATGATACGCTTTATTCTCCAGGTGGAGTTGCAATGAGAAATTATATTCAGAAAACGCAATTAAGCGAAATTAATAGTGTTGATATTGTATTTACAAATGATAAATCAAAATGGACGCGTTGTATGGTTCTTGAAGCGCAAGCTCAACCAGCTCTTTCTGAAGGTAATGCAGAAGAAAAATACTTAAGGGAGCATGCTTCTGTTGACAGAGATGGAAATACTGGAACTGATGAAGCTACACGTGGAGGTACTCAACCAACTGGTTTTGGTTATTTCCCTGGATATGCAATTGATGTTTCAACTGGTGAGCGTTTAAATATGGCCTTCGCTGAAGATTCTTATCTAATAGGAGATAATGGAAATAATATGATATGGGATCCAAGCGATCGTGTAACAACTACATTTGGTCAACCTATAATTGGTGGTCAGCATTATATCTATGTATTTAAGAATATGAGATTGGAAGAACCTGATCATAGTAAAAAGGATAAATTAATGCCTAGTTATGATGAAGGTGAATTCTTTAATGAGAATATTCAGGAATCAACACCTAGAAGAAGAAGAATCTTTAATGCGGCAACATGGTGTACAATTCCTGTTCTAACTTCAGGCTCTGAATTACTTTCCTTAGAAGATGGATTGATCCCAACAGAAACGACGGTGAGAATTAGAGTTGGACGACCTTATATGACGCACGCTACAGTTGCGGATATTGAGTCTACTGACGGACCAAAAGATTTGTTTGATTACCTAGACAGTACTCAGTATTCTCAAAATGATTGGAGCCCATTGTATGAGTTTAGTACAAAAGGCTTTGGTACAGAGACCAATCAAACACAGTCTGCATCTGTTTTTCTTGAAGAAATTGGTGTAGTACCTAATCCGTATTATGCAACTTCTGCTTATGAAACAGGAAGGATTGATACACGTGTGAAGTTGATCAATTTACCACAGCGTTGTACAATAAGTTTCTACAATATGGGAGGAACCTTAGTAAGAAAAATTGATAAGGATAATCCATTGACCTACCAAGATTGGGATCTACAAAACCATGTAGGTGTTCCGATAGCAAGTGGTGTATATGTTATCCATATTGATGCTGGAGAACTGGGAGAGAAGATCATTAAGTTCTTCTGCGTAATGAGACCTGCAGATTTAGAGAACTTCTAATAAAAAAATAAAACGACTATTGAGGTTAGCGCCTCATTAGTCATTAATAAAGAAAATATAGTACTATGAGAATATTTTTTACACTAAAGATGAAAAAACTTATAGTTGGTGTCCTAGCCATTCTAATGGTGACCCCTTCCTGGGCGGGAAATAACGATAGAGCTGGTTCTGCTGGAGCCTCTCAATTATTAATTTTACCTTGGGCTAGAACTGGAGCGTATGCAGGATCAAACCTTGCTAGCGTTAAAGGAATGGAAGCCATGAGTTTTAATGTTGCCGGACTAGCAGCAACCGATGGTATTGAATTAGGTTTTGCAAGCATTCTTTATATGGGGAATTCTGGTATTAGTGTCAATAGTCTAGGTATGGCTTTCCGTCTTGGAGAGTCAAGTAATACGATCGGACTAAGTGTAATGCAAGTAGGATATGGTGATATTGATATCACAACTACTGAATTACCCGAAGGTGGAGCTGGAGTTTTTAGCCCCAACTTCTTAACTATCGGAATGAGTTTTGCAAAAGAATTTTCTAATAGTATCTATGGAGGACTGACAGTAAAATTGGTTTCTGAATCAATATCGAATGTATCAGCGACGGGATTTGTATTTGATGCCGGTATTAATTACGTAACAGGTGAAAGAGATAATATTAAATTCGGTATTGCATTGAAAAATGTTGGTGGAAAAATGAAATTTAAAGGTGATGGACTAGATCTTCAAGGAACTGTTCAAAACTCTAATAATGTTGTTACGCTACAGAGTAGATCACAAGGCTATGAAATGCCTGCGCAAATGGCGCTAGGAGCAACGTATGATGTATACTTGAGTGATGCTGCTATATTAGATTTAAATTTTACTTTTTTAGCAAATTCATTTACAAAAGATCAATTTAATTTTGGTGTAGGGTTTGGGTTTAAGGAAATTGTTCATTTGAACCTTGGCTACATGATGGAAAATGGAATTGGTAATGATGATGATAGAAACACTGTATATACCGGTCCTGCTGGTGGTTTAACTGTTAATGTTCCTCTTGGAAAGGGCGGAACTGTACTAGGATTGGATTATGGATATAGATTTACTAATCCTTTCAATGGATTTCATCAATTTGCGATTCGTTTAGGCTTCTAAAACGACGATTTTTATTACATTTGTACTTATAAGATTAGCAGGAGAGCTTTTGGCTCTCCTGCTAATTTTATTGTATTTAAGAACATTACTATGTCACAACTTACATATTATACAGAAGAAGGCCTTGAGAATTTGAAAGCTGAGTTGAAGCAACTTCAAACAATCGAAAGACCAAAAATTTCCCAGCAAATAGCGGAAGCAAGAGATAAAGGTGATTTATCTGAAAATGCTGAATATGATGCAGCAAAAGAAGCGCAAGGCTTGTTAGAAGCAAGAATTGCTAAAATGGATGACCTGATTGCTAATGCACGAATTGTTGACGAGTCTCAAATAGACTCTTCAAAAGTTTTTATTCTTTCTAAGGTGAAATTATTGCACCTTAAAATGAAGAAAGAATTTGAATATACCTTAGTAGCTGAGAATGAAGCCAATTTAAAAATAGGTAAAATATCCATCGATTCACCGATTGGAAAAGGATTACTTGGGAAGGAAGTTGGAGAAGTAGCCGATGTTGAAACACCCGCTGGCGTCGTTCAATTTGAAATATTAAATATCTCGCGATAGTTTGTCAAGTATTTTTAGTAAAATAATAGCAGGAGAAATTCCAGCCTATAAAGTTGCTGAAAATGATGATTTTATTGCTTTTCTTGACATATCCCCTCTGCAGAAAGGACATGTTCTTGTAGTTCCTAAAGTAGAGGTCGATTATATCTTTGACCTAGATAGTGAAAATTATACAGGATTGATGAACTTCGCTAAAGAAATTGCATTCAAAATAAAAAAGGTAATTGATTGCGATAGAATAGGAATGACAGTAATTGGACTCGAAGTTCCTCACGCTCACATTCATCTCATTCCAATTCGACAAGAAAAGGATATGAACTTTTCTAATCCAAAACTTCAATTGTCTGCTGAGGAAATGGCAGATATTGCACTGGTAATAAGAAAAGCATAATTACTATTTCTTCCGGTCGGGATTTTGACTGATAAATGATTTCCAACCAGAATAACTTTTACTTTCATTTGTGCTTCCTCCTTGAAAATAATGGCAAACAGCCGCAGCTAGCCCATCGGTGGCATCTAAGTATTTGGGGAGTTCTTTTAAGTTTAATAAGTTTTTTAACATTCCTGCAACTTGTTCTTTACTCGCATTTCCACTTCCAGTAATAGATTGTTTAATTTTTTTAGGAGAGTACTCCATCATAGGAATATCACGATACAATCCTGCTGCCATAGCAACACCTTGCGCTCGGCCTAATTTTAACATCGATTGGACATTTTTACCAAAAAAGGGTGCTTCCAATGCCATTTCATCTGGGTGATACTCATCAATTAATTGTAGTACCCGCGTAAAGATCACTTTCAGTTTAGTAGCATGATTGTCGTATTTCTTTAAATGTATGATTCCCATTGTAAGAAGCTCCATTTTTTTACCTTTAATCAGTAAAATGCCATAACCCATTACTAATGTACCCGGATCTATTCCTAATATGATTTTTTCCTGCACTAAAATGTATATTTGTCTCCGCCAAATGTAAGGAATGCAGATCAGCTATAATACTAGTATCATTAAGAAATCTATTAAGGTGCTGCCTTTTGCTATATTGATCTATATACTATATGATCTCATAGTTAACAAGGACCTCTATTTTTCGTTCGACTTCCTACTTGATCAACAATGGTCGACTTCCAGGTTGGCACTATTTATACCTGTCTTTTTATTAATGATAGTAAATTGGTTACTCGAAGCTAGAAAATGGCAACTTCTTACCAGGACGTATTACAACCTTTCGATAAGTAAAGCTTTTGTTTCAGTTTGGTCGGGTGTTTCTACCGCATTGTTTACGCCGAATAGAATTGGTGATTTTATTGGTCGCATAAGCCATCTCCCTAAAAGTGTTAGAAAAAAAGGAATCGTTTCTTCTGTCTATGGCAGTTATAGTCAATGGCTGCTCACCCTAATTATGGGCTGGGTCGCATGGTTACAGCTAGGTGAGCAATTTGTTAGTTCAAAGGCAAGTTATCATACTATTAGTACGATCTTTTTTATAGGATTAGTCGTTTTGTTGTTATTGTATTTAGGAAATGGGAAATGGTTGTCCTCAATTAAAAAATGGAATGAATATAATAGCTATCGACCCAATAAGGAAGTTAAATTAAAAGTCATTTTATTAAGTTTATTACGGTATTTTGTTTTTACCACTCA
>JAUVAY010000032.1 GCA_030591505.1 Flavobacteriales bacterium
AGAATCATCAGAATTTAATCGAAGTTGATAGGAAACTCCTGCTTCAGATCCAGAAATGTTGATAGTTGCAGTTGCTCCATTACATATTGTTGGATCAGAGACTGTGTATGTAATATCAGGGAAAGATGAACTTACCTTTAGAAAAATTGAAGTACTGCTTGTACAGCCGCTTCCAATATCTATTGTGATTGTGAAAAGTTCCCCATCCACAGCTCCACTTACAGTGGGTGATTGTATAGTATTGTCATCAAAAGTTGCTGCGCCATCACTTGACCATAAATAAGTAGCTGTTTCTCCACCTGTTTCTGTAAAGATGATATCCCCTGGACACGCTTGTGCTAATAAATCACTTTCATACCATGCTACTGTATCATCATCTTTTGATCCACCAACGACATCAACATCACCGTCGTTGTTTACATCTATTGCGAATATAGATCGAGAGCCATTTCCATTTGTGCTAATTGTATACTCAGTAAAGTTTTCGCTACCATCATTTTCATACCAGGCAAACTTATCGTCATTTGAAGAAGCACTTAAAACATCAATATCACCATCATTATCCATATCAATAGCAAATACGGAACGAGCGCCATCAGCTACTGTGCTTATACTATGTTCAGTAAAGTTTTCATTACCATCATTTTCATACCAAGCAACCTTATCGTCGTTAGCAGATGAGCTTAATACATCGATGTCCCCATCATTATCCATATCGATGGCGTAAACTGCTCTTGCACTATTAGCAGATGAAGAGATTGTGTGTTCGGTAAAATTTTCACTACCATCATTTTCATACCAGGTTACCCTGTCATCTTGTCGGGAAGCATTTAATACATCAATATCCCCATCACTATCTAGGTCAATAGCAAAAACATCATAAGCGCCATTAGCATTGTTATCTATAATATGTTCAGTGAAATTTTCACTTCCATCATTCTCATACCATAAAACCTCATCATCTCTATCTAAAGCAGTTAATACATCAATGTCCCCATCACCATCTACATCAATAGCAAAAATCGACCTTGGATCTGCATTGCCATATGTTACGATATCGTGTTCGGTAAAATTTTCACTTCCGTCATTTTCAAACCACTTTAATCGATCTGTATTTTTTTGAGCACTAAGTACATCGATATCACCATCTCCATCAAGATCGATAGCATAGACATCAAACGCTCCATCTACACTACTACTAATAACAATTTCAGTAAAGTTTTCACTTCCATCGTTTTGATACCAAGCTATTTTATCATCAGATTCAGATGCGCTTAAAAGATCCATATCTCCATCCTCATCCAGATCAATTGCAAAAACGGAAGCTAAACCATCAGCAATAGTACTCACAGTATGCTCTGTAAATGACGGGGGAGTATTTGGTGTTCCATATACAATCCCTACAGCGGGATTTGAAGTGATTGTTACTTTTGATTTATCTGTTAATTCTACTGAACACAATGCACCTGTAGCTAATATATTGTATCTAGTAGTTACTGTTGGGTTAACAGAAAACGAGATTGCGGCACCTGTTCCGGCTACAGCTGCTCCAACATTTGAATCATCTGAATCTAATCGAAGTTGATATGAGACTCCAACTTCAGAACCTGATACGTTTATTGTAAAAGCTCCAGCAGTACAAGCTCCAGGGTCAGAAACTGTAAAGGAAATATCTAATGATATGCCCGTTACAGTAACAATCGCAGTACATTCATCATATTTTCCATTTGCGTCGGTTATTCTTAAGATAACATTGTTAGCACCTACATTTGTACAGTCAAATGTATTTGGTGTTGCTGTTGCAGTATAGGAAGGATCAGATATATTAGTAAAAGACCCTCCGTCTATATCAGCACCTACAATACTGGCATTACCAGACCCGTCAAGTGCTATTGTAAAATCCTGACAAACGGCAGTTGGAGGATTAGTTATAATACCATCTCCAGCACCTATTGTTCCACCACCTGGATCAGCAGACGCACATGTTACACAGTTAATACCTCCGATTCCAGGGTCGGTTGTTGCTGTAACGTTTGTTCCGAGGTCATTAGTTGGGAGAATAATAGTACCATGACCACCACCACCACCACCACCATGGGTTGCTCCATTGGCTACATCCGTCCCGTTCCCACCATCTGCCTCAATTTCTATAGTACATGTTACTGCAACACTCCATGTTGTAACATCAATGATTATTGAACCACCGGCTCCACCACCACTTCCACCATCATTTCCGGAGTCTGTTAAGTCTACATTTTCTCCATTAGCAGTAATAGTTAATGGACCGCAAGCGCCTACAGTTGAAATTTCATTTGCATGAATTATTATTATTCCACCTCCATCACCACCTGCAGGTGGATTTCCATTATTTCCTTCTCCTGAGCCACCACCACCACCAAGGAAAATTCTATCTACTGAGATTTCAGTACTAAGGTCAATACCACCAAGACCTCCTCCAGAAGGGTCACAATCTGGCCAACCTGGACCACCTTCACCTCCGGCGGAGTAGTTTCCTCCACCACCACCGCCACCATTATGCGAGTTCCCACCACCTCCCCCGTTTAGGATCTTTCCTTTTCCTGCTGCCTGATTAGCAACTGTTCTTAAAAAAATACCTTCTCCTTTATCAGCATAGTCGTCTTGTGTAACTACCCTATAAGTAGTTCCATCACAGCCAGATGCACTTGCGTCAAGGTTGGCTGAGGCTCCTCTAAACCCTGAGTTATCAGCACTTATATTGTTGGCAAGGGTTAATATGCCGGTTACATTAAAAGCAACAACACCTCCTGTTGTTCCATCCCAATCCTTTGCTGCGATGTCAGCTACAGTTGTGTAATCGGGTGCTCCAAAAGTAGGGAAGGAAATAATTTGAACACTTGAATTGGCTCCTATATTGTAAGTGTTTGTAAAAGCAGCAGTAACTGTTATTGTTGTAGGAGTACCTGCTGACTCTGTATGAGATAAAATAGTAACTATTTCATATATGCCTGTAGATTGAATTGCACTTAAATCTCCAAAGGATGCATCATCATTTATATTGGTTCCAATTACATCGTCCTGCATTTGCATGATGATGATCTCTTCTCCATCTTCAAATGTGTCAGCAGCTTCATCAACATTTGCTAAAGTAATAGTGGTCCCGGCAATCCCTGTGACTTCAGAATAAGCGTTTACAACTTGAGCATTTAGTGATTGGTTAAAAGAGTATAAAAACAGAAAAGAAGCTAGTAAAACGAGTCTTTTAACTCTATGGGAATTAACAAAAATGATATTAGCCAACAAGAAATTATTGACATTACCAACTAGTATGCCTAATGTAATTATTAAATGCCTTAAATACTTGAGAACATAAATGTTTCTCATAAACCAATTTTCTACTAGTTGTGTATTATTACAGGCAAAATACAGTCTAAATAAAAGCGTGTGATAACTGTATAAATAAATGTACCTACCCTATTATCAAAAATCCTCTTTTTATTCTCTTAATTAGAGATAGTGTTTGCTAATTATTCACTACAATTTGTTGAAAAGGAGAATTCATTTAGATTTTTGTTTTTTATACGGGAAAGTGATCTAATAGTTTGCAGTGGAATAAAGTGTATTCTCTACAATTATTTTTTGTACAAAAAAGGGTATAACTGTGATAATTTAATGATTAACAGTAAGATTAGATAAGATAGCGAGCTACGATCGGCATACGCCTTCCCATGCCAAATGCTTTTTTACTTACTCTTAAGATTGGTGCAGTTTGCTTCCTTTTGTATTCGCTTAGATTGACAAGTTTTAAGATCTTTCCAACAATAATGGCATCAAAGCCAAGAGAAATGATGTCTTTTTTTCCTTTTTGTTGATCTATATACAACTTAAGAATCTTGTCTAATAGATTATAATCAGGTAAGCTATCGCTGTCTTTTTGGTCAGGACGTAATTCAGCTGATGGTTCCTTAGTGATCGTATTCTCTGGAATGACCTCCTTTCCTTTATTAATATAGCGTGATAAAGCGAAAACTTCTGTTTTATATAAATCACCAAGAACAGATAGTCCACCATTCATATCACCATACAGAGTTCCATAACCAACAGCTGCTTCACTTTTATTGGATGTGTTAAGCAAGATATAGCCGTATTTATTGGATATGCCCATTAAAAGCGTTCCTCTAATTCTTGCCTGAAGATTTTCTTCAGCTAATCCAAATGGTAAATCCTTAAATACAGGCTCTAAATCCTTTTGAAAAGAAGCAAACGTATCTTTTATGGGTAGTTGATGTATTTCAATACCTAAATTTTTAGCTAGTAACTCTGCATCATCAATTGAATGATCAGATGAAAACTCAGAAGGCATTAAAACACCAATAACATTTTCATTTCCTAAAGCTTCTACTGCAAGGGTTGCCGTTAAAGCAGAGTCAATTCCTCCCGAAAGGCCTAAAATTGCTTTTTTAAAACCTAGTTTTCTAAAGTAATCTGAAATTCCTAACACAATTGCTTTACGAACTCTTTCAATTGCCTCAGGGATTTTGTCATTAAGTTCAGCCTCATCTTTTTCAGAATCCCAAACTTGAAGGTCTTCTTCAAAAAAGTTGAGTTGCTTCACAATTTTACCTTTTACATCCATTACCATGGATCCTCCGTCGAAGATCAATTCAGTTTGGGCACCTACATGATTTACATAAACAATTGGCAACTTATATTTTGAAGCGTTTTCTTTAAGGATTCGTAAACGGTCTTCATGATGCCCCACATCAAAAGGCGATGCAGCGATATTGATCATGAGGTCGGGTGATGATTTGATCAATTGATCCATTGGAGATTGAACATACATTTCCTGATCATCCAGATTCCAAATGTCTTCACACACCGTTATCGCTAGTTTCTTTCCTTTAAAAGTTACAATTTCAAACTGCGTTTCTGGTTCGAAATAGCGGTATTCATCAAAAACATCATAAGTAGGTAATAGTGCTTTATTATGGATGGATTGGATTTTATTATCGTATAGAAAAACGGCGCTGTTTCTTAGTCTTTTCCCTTTACTGTTAGAATTAAAAGTTGGAGAGCCAATTATTACCCCTATATCTTTAGTGCATTCTGCTATCTCATTAAGTGCGTCTTGGCTCATCTGAATAAATTCATCAAACTCCAGAAAATCACGAGGAGGGTAGCCGCTAATACCTAATTCCGCGAAAACTACTAGGTCAGCTCCTTGCTTCTTTGCATTCAAAACAGCTGATTTCACCTTTTGAATTGTTAATTCAAAGTTTCCAATATGATAGTTTAATTGAGCTAAAGCAATTTGCATAAGGTCTAAAAAATAACTTTAATGTTTAAGGATAAGTTTTTACTAAAATAAGAGAGTTTTTTACCACTTGCCTGGCCAGTATTTAATATTTCGTCACTACTCACATTCCCATTTTCGTCTGTTTTGTAAGCCAAAGAATTAGAAAGGGAGGATATGCCGTTCAAGTAGCGGACGAAAAGTTGCAATTTAGTATCGCCACTTAAAGGGATTTCAATTCCACCACCCAATAATAAATTTACGGAAGCAAAGTTTGTTTGATCCATGATATTCTCGCTTCCTCTATCTATCGTTTCACCTGAATCTCGAGTAGATTCAGTAGATTGAGTTGCTTTGAAAGGGAAATAAAATGAAAGTCCAAACTCGGCGAAAAAGGAATTGTAACCTATAGGGTTTGTTTTTAATTTCAAATAGGTAGGTAAATGAAACATCTTATAGGAATACAAAGAGTTTGAAGTCACGTTTTCCCAATCATTGCCATTTCCTGAAGGAGAAAAAAGATCAGGATAACTAACATTAGCTTTGGTGTTTTGAATCTGTAACCCTGTTGAAAAAGCATAATTAGCATTAAAATAGAAATCAACATCCAATCCATAACTATATGAAAAAGAAGGGCCTTCAGATGTGTAGTGATTGTTTTCAGGCTTTATCCAACTCACTCCAGGGTTAAGCCCAACACCGATAACAACAGGTTTGTATTGACCTAATACAGTGTTTCCAATGAGAACAAAAACACCAAGTAAAAATATATTACGGAGTTTCATTATTATAGATTTAGGCAAAGTTGATAAAAAATTAAATATAATCGTCTTAATAACTAATTTTGCAGCCTTAAAGTATGACTAGATGATGAAATTTGATCACTTATTTGCTTGGAGCGGATTGCTAATGTTGCTTTTGCTTTCCTCTTGTGGTGAAGATCCATTAGATATAGATGTTTCAACAAGTGACTTGTCATTGGAAGTGATAAGAATGGATGAAGCGGTGTTTAATGCTAATTGGAATGATAACCCAAATGCTCACGTTGAACTTAAAGAAAAATACGGTGAGTATTATATTTTTTATAGTCAGTTTGTGTTAAATAATCCCTCCAGTTTAAGCGATTTGATAATGCAAAATAAAGTAGGTCGCTTCGCTACTGATCCTACAATGCGATTATTTTATGAGGCTGAGAATAAGCTTTATGGAGGAGATAAAATTGATAGTTACAAGGATGAGCTTACAGAGGCATTTAAAAAGTTCAACTATTATTTTCCAGATGAAAAGATCCCTGTTGTCTTACTTTATCAATCGGGGTTTAATTATAAAATTATTCCAAATGACACCCTTTTAGGAATTGGATTAGAATGGTATATCGGAAGTGAGAATGATCTTATAAAAAAGTTAAGTCCTCAGGCATTTCCAGGTTTCGAAAAGGAAAAAATGAAACCCGAATATCTTGTTGTAGATGCAGTGAAAGGCTTTCTTAAAGTTAAGTTTCAGGAACAACAACAAATGGATAATTTGTTGAGTGTTATGATATTCTATGGTAAGATCCTGTATTTAACTGATGCAGTGCTTCATGATAAGGAAGATAGAATTAAAATGAATTATTCAGAGGAAGAATGGGATTGGTTGATGAGAAATGAGAAGCAAATTTGGACTTATTTAGCAGAAAACAATCTTCTTTTTGATAACGATCTGAGAACGATTACACAATGGGTCAATGATGGTCCCTTTACTAACGGTTTGCCACAAGAATCCCCATCAAGAGTTGGTATTTTTATGGGTTGGCAATTGGTAAACCATTTTATGAAACGGCATCCTGATACAAGTATGGACGAACTCATTCATATGAAGGATAATAATAGAATTTTAAGTGCATATAAACCAACATGACAATGGCAAAGAAGTTAAGTTATAATGAAGTAAAAATAAAGGTGGGATTAGATGAAAATCAACTGCCAGAAAAATTGACGTGGGAAGCAACTGACGGGGATAAGAATAGTAACGCTAAAGCAACTTTTGTAAGCTTTTGGGATGGCGATGCGCAACAAACTTTATCATTACAATTGTGGGTAAAGGACTTTACAACCGATGAAATGAAACAATTTATACATCAGTCAATTGTATTATTAACAGATACTTACGAGAAAGCAGCAGGAAAGAGTAAAATAATTAGGGATATGCGAGATTTCACCGATTATTTTGCTGAAAAAACAGGAATTACTCCTCCTTCTGGTGAGTTTAAATTGAACCCGGATAAGTGAAAATGCGTAAACGCATGAATGTGAGAATACCCTGTTGGATGTCAGGCTGAGTGCCTTCTCCGTAGTACTACGAAGGACGAAGCGTGCCTTGCTTCGCGAAGGCGCAGCCTAATATTCTCAGTTTATCAGCAATAGATTTCTTATTGACCCTTCGATGAGCTCAGGCAGACGTGAAAATAGTGTTCTCGAAATTGGACGCTAAACCTCAAAAACCTCATTCGTTTCATCAATAAAACCTAAAATGCCTTCAGCTCCTATTTTCTTTTCAGAAGAGGTGATAAAGTGAGTAGGCAATATTTCCCAATGCTCAAGTATTTGCATTTTTAATTTCTTTATATTCTTAGGAAGTTGCTGTTGTCCTAGCTTATCTGTTTTTGTAAATACTATAACAAAAGCCAATTGCTTTTCGGCCATCCAGGTCATAAATTCAAGATCGATCTTTTGAAGTGAATGCCGAGAATCTATCAAAACAAAAGTGCACAAGAGGCTTTTTCTTGACATAAGATAGGAGCTGATCATTCCCATCCATGTCTTCCTATCCTTTTTTGAACTTTTGGCGTAACCATAGCCTGGTAGATCGACTAAATACCATGTGTCGTTAATGATAAAGTGATTGACTAATTGTGTTTTGCCAGGTGTTCCAGATGTTTTAGCTAACTTTTTACGATTAGTAAGCATATTGATCAGAGAAGATTTACCAACATTACTACGACCAATAAATGCATACTCAGGTAAGCTTGGTGCAGGGCATTTGCTTATATCAGAATTGCTAATAACAAATTCTGCAGATTGAATTTTCATCTTTTATATACCGTATTGAACATCTAACCACTTAGAAAGAATCTCATTAAATTCTTTTGGCCGTTCCATCATCGCTGCATGACCACATTTATCGATCCAGTGAAGCTCTGAATTAGGAAATAATGAATGAAATTCTTCTGCAACAACAGGAGGAGTTATAGTATCATCTTTTCCCCAGATCAATAATGTAGGGACATTCATTTTAGGGACTTCCTTTTTCATGTTATGTCGAATGGCCGATTTTGCAATAGCCAGAATCCGAATAAGCTGTGCTCTGTCATTGACAATATTATAACACTCTTCAACGAGTTCATCAGTTGCGTTTATAGGATCGTAAAATGTTTCTGCAACTTTATTTTTAATAAATACCTTGTCTTCCCTTCGTGGAAAAGAAGATCCCATTGTGTTTTCATAAAGACCTGAACTTCCTGTCAATATCATGTTCTTCACTTTGTCAGGGTTTTTCATCATGTAATACAACGCCACATGTCCTCCTAAAGAGTTCCCCAGCAGGGTAACATCTTTAAGGTTTTTCAACTTCATGAAGTTCTCTAAATACTTGGCTAAATTCTTCACATTCGTACTGATAATTGGAAGAGAATAGATAGGAAGTAAGGGTATTATTACTCGGTAACGGTCACTAAATGAATCAAATACATCCTTATAATTACTTAAGGCTCCAAAGAGACCGTGAAGTAATATTATTACCGGGCCTTCGCCCTTGTCAATGTACTTGTATTTCCCTTCAGCTTTAAATGAATCATCCATGAATTTCAGATTTTCTTCATGCTAAAATACAATTCATTTTCTAATACTAAATCAATTCGAAATAAATGATTCCTAACCGAGAATAACTAGTAAATAAGAATCTGACTGTGGTTTTTTTGTCAAGTGAAAATGGTAAAAGTTTTCAACAAAGTGGGAGAAAATGGTAACAAGTGGAGTAAAGTGGGAAAATATTTTTACATTCGCTTGAGATACCCCGAACTGAATGTTGAATTTACTTGGAGAATACGATTGCAAAGTCGATGCAAAAGGAAGGTTGCTGTTGCCCGCAGGGTTGAAAAAACAGTTGCAGGAGTTTGCGCATGAAGGCTTTGTAGTGAATCGAAATATTTTCGATCCCTGTCTCGATGTATACCCAATGTCGGAATGGAATAAGGTGGCTGAAAAGTTATCTAAGCTAAATCGTTTTGTTAGGAAAGAGGCGCTATTCATTCGAAAATTCCTTAATGGTGCTACACCTGTAAGTCCCGATGGTAATGGAAGACTGAATCTTCCTGTCGGCCTGGCAAATTATGCTCAATTGAAAAAGGAAGTGAAGGTGTTGGGGAATAATGACAGAATTGAAATTTGGGACAAGAAGCTTTATGAGCAGATGCTTAATGAGGATATTGATTTTGCTGCCTTAGCCGAAGAGGTGATGGGGAACAAAGATGATGGGGGTGAGTAGGCCTTACCACATACCCGTTCTTTTACATGATTGTATTGATGGTTTGAATATTAAACCTGATGGAGTTTATGTTGATGTGACCTATGGAGGAGGAGGGCATTCAAGAGTTATTCTTGAAAAGCTGAACGACAAGGGAAGGCTATTCGCTTTTGACCAAGACCCTGATGCTATTCAAAATGTTCCGGATGATCCTCGCTTCGAATTGATTGAAGAGAATTTCGAATTCATGCGGAATTTTTTGAAAGAAAGAGGAGTCAATAAGGTTGATGGGATTTTAGCTGATCTGGGAGTTTCCTCTCATCAGTTTGATATACCAGACAGAGGGTTTTCAATTCGATTTGATGCTCCGCTCGACATGAGAATGAATCAAAAAGGTTCATTGACTGCTGCCAATATCGTAAACACATATGATGAAGGAGAGTTGAGTAAGATCTTCTGGACCTATGGGGATTTAAAAAATGGTAGAGCTATAGCGAGAAAAATCTGTCAGAGTCGACTTGATGCTAAGATCAGAACTGTTTTTGAGCTAAAAAAAGAGTTAAACAAACTTGCGCCAAGAGGAAAAGAGAACCAGTTTTTTGCAAAGGTTTTTCAGGCTTTGAGAATTGAAGTGAACAGAGAGTTGGAAGTGCTGGAACGCTTTCTTTTAAGAGCAAATGATATGTTGGAAAAGGAAGGGCGACTTGTGGTGATGAGTTATCATTCATTGGAAGACCGCCTCGTTAAGAACTTTATAAGATCTGGAAATACAGAAGGGAAAATGGAAAAGGATTTTTATGGAAATCTGATCCGGCCATTAAAACCAATGATGTCAAAAGCTATAAAAGCCAGTGATAAAGAGATTAGTGAAAACGCAAGAGCGAGAAGTGCAAGACTAAGAATTGCAGAAAAAATATGAATAATACGGTAAAAATAAAGGATGAAAAAGTAAAGAAGAGCAAGGGTTTCTCTACTGCTCGGTTTTTTGCTGGTCTTCTAAATGGTGATGTCATGCATCATGAAGGCTTTGTAAAGAACATCTCCTTTATGGTTTATCTGGTAGTGATACTGATCATGTATTTAGCTTATGGATATTATGCCGAGAACTCATTGCGTGAATTGATGAATACGGACGCTAAACTTAAAGAAGTTAAAGCAGAATATGTAACGAGTAAGTCAATATTAGAGCAGAAAAAACTTCAATCAAAAATAGCTGAAACGGTAGCTATAACGGGACTCAATGAATCCCTCGAATCACCATACAAAATTAGAACGGAAGCCGAATACTTTGAAATAGATAATTGAATTGAAAAAAGAAAAGAGCATATCGTGGAAAACTTACCTACTCTACTTTTCCCTGCTCTTGTTTTCTCTGGCAATTATCTACAAACTATTTGATATTCAGGTTCTTCAGGCAGAAAAGTGGAAAAAAAGAACCAATGAACTTACTACGGCATGGAGAAGTGTTGAAGGGAATAGAGGAAACATTTTTTCTGAAGATGGAGACCTCTTAGCGACCTCTGTACCGATCTATGAGGTAAGGATGGATATGACCATTTCTTCTGAGGAAATGTTCAGAGAAAAATTAAAAGGATTAGCAGATTCACTCGCAGTTTTATTGGGAAATAGATCTTCTCAAGGGTATGAAGAGTATTTGCGACAAGGACGAGCAAATAAAAGTCGCTACCTACTGATCGCTAAGAAGATCAATTATTTAGAAATGCAACGACTCAAAACCTTTCCCATATTTAATAGAGGAAGGTATAGAGGAGGAGTGATATATCAGCGAAAGATGATCAGAAAGAAGCCCTATAGCCAGCTAGCTTCAAGAACAATTGGTTACTCAAGGGAGGATATGAAAGTGGGGTTGGAAGCAGGCTTTAATAGTTATTTAGAAGGTGCGACCGGAAAACGACTGGAGACTAGATTAGCTGGTGGGGTGTGGAGACCTGTTGATGAGGATAGCAAATTTGATCCGGACGATGGAAAAGACATTATTACAAGTATTGATATTAACCTTCAAGATGTTGCTGAAACGGCTCTTCTTAATCAATTAAAAAAATACAACGCTCATCATGGTACTGTCATCGTGATGGAAGTGAAAACGGGTTTCGTAAAAGCCATTGCCAACTTGAAAAGGAATGAAGGCGGATTCTACTACGAAGGATTTAATTATGCTATAGGGGAAGCAACAGAACCCGGATCAACTTTTAAACTTCCTGTTTTGATGGCGGCACTAGAAGATGGTCTGGTTTCGATTACCGATTCTGTAGATACTAGGGATGGTAAAATACAGTATTACGATCAAACTATGAAGGATTCGAAGGAAGGTGGTTACGGGAAAATTACCGTTCAACGGGCCTTTGAATTATCCTCTAATGTTGCCATTTCACAAATTATTACAAACGCTTATGGTAAGGATTCTCAAAAACTGGTAAATCGATTAAAAATGATGGGTTTAGGGTCTCCGCTAAATGTTGAGATACCAGGTGAGGCAAGTCCAAGAATAAAAAATATCGCTGATAAAGATTGGTCTGGAGTTACACTTCCATGGATGTCTATCGGTTATGAAGTATTGCAAACTCCCCTTCAAACTCTCGCTTTCTACAATGCTGTAGCTAATGATGGGAAGATGATGAAACCTCAATTTGTAAAGGAGATAAGAAAGAATGGAGAAGTGGATGAAATCTTTGAGCCTATCGTGATCAATCCAAAAATCGCCTCAAAATCTACAATTGATAAAGCGAAATTTTTGTTGGAAGGTGTGGTGTCAAGAGAAGGAACAGCAAAAAACCTACATAATCATGATTTAAATATTGCTGGAAAAACGGGTACTGCTCAAATTGCATTAGGAGGAACAGGCTATAAAAGAGAAAGAAAATACTTAGCCTCTTTTGCCGGGTATTTTCCTGCAGAACAACCGGAATACAGCTGCATCGTGGTTATATATGAACCTTCTGGTGGGATTTATGGGAATACGGTTGCGGGACCGATTTTTAGAGAGATCGCAGATAAAATCTATGCTACCAATTTTGACCTTCAAGACGATGAGTTTCCTTCTGAAAACCCAAAATATAAGGTTCCAGTTTCAAGAGAAGGACATTTTGCCGATGCTGTTCAAGTATTTGATTATTTGAATGTCCCCTACCGATTAGAAGGAAATGAAAGTGTATGGATCAAAACGGAAACGCGACCTGATACAGTTGTCGTAAGAGAGTTGAGCATGACAAGTAATCTAGTGCCAAATGTTAAAGGAATGGGAGCAATGGACGCTATTTATCTTCTCGAAAACGCAGGGATGAGAGTGAAGATCGTTGGGAGCGGTGTCGTCAAAAAAATGTCAGTTCAGCCGGGAAGCCGTATTGCCAAAGGTGTTGAAGTAACCTTAAATCTAGAGCGAGCATGAAGGTCTTAAAAGACATATTGTATAAGGTCAAATTGAAACAGATCATTGGAGATACCGATGTTATGATCAGTAATGTGCAGTTTGATTCAAGAGAAGTAGGGCCTGGAGATGTGTTTGTTGCTGTAAACGGCTACAGTTCAGATGGACATGACTTTATCGATCAGGCAATAAAAAAGGGAGCAATCGCTATTCTTGCAGAAAAAGAGCCGGAGAATATTGTTGATGGTATTAATTATATAATCGTTTCCCATTCCGATGAAGCGCTTGGAATTATTGCATCTAATTATTTTGATAATCCATCAGAAAAACTTGAACTTATTGGTGTTACAGGTACTAATGGTAAGTCTACCACTGTTACACTGCTCTACAAGTTGTTCACCAAACTTGGCTATAAAGCTGGACTTTTATCAACGATAAATAATATTATTGGAAATAATGTTGTGCTTGCAACACATACAACCCCTGACCCTGTTTCATTAAATGCTTTGTTAGCACGTATGGTGGATGAAGGATGTAGTTATGCTTTTATGGAAGTTAGCTCACATGCTATTCATCAAAAAAGAATTGGTGGACTAAGTTTTCGAGGTGGAGTATTTACTAACCTTTCTCATGATCACCTGGATTACCATAAAACCTTTGCTGATTACATAAAAGCAAAAAAGGAATTTTTTGACCTTCTTCCAGAAAGCGCTTTTGCACTAATAAACAAGGACGACCCTAATGGTTTGGTCATGCTTCAAAATTGCAAAGCATATAAACATACTTATTCACTTTCCTCAATGGCCGATTTTAAAGCAAAGGTCATTGAAAACTCGATAAGTGGTATTCAATTAGAGATTGAAGGAAACCAAGTGTTTACACGTCTGGTTGGAAGATTCAATGCCTACAATGTATTAGTTGTGTACGCTACAGCACGATTGCTCGATATGGACGCGCTCGAAATACTTACTGTTTTGAGTGGTCTTAAAACAGCAGAAGGCCGATTCGATATTGTACAATCAAAAGGAAGTGTCACGTCTATTATCGATTATGCTCATACTCCAGATGCCTTAAAAAATGTATTGGAAACGATAGGAGAGATTCGTGAGGGTGATGAAAATATTATAACAGTAGTGGGTTGTGGAGGTGATAGAGATAAGGCCAAGCGACCACTCATGGCAAAAATTGCCTGTGATCTCAGTGACCAGGTTGTGTTTACTTCTGATAATCCGAGAAGCGAAGATCCGCTAGCAATTATTGAAGAGATGAAACAAGGGCTTGACCCTTCGCACTTTAAGAAGTACTTGATCATATCTGATCGATCGGAAGCGATCAAAACAGCTTGCTCAATTGCTTCTTCGGGAGATATCATACTGGTTGCCGGAAAAGGGCATGAAAAATATCAAGAGATCAAAGGAGAACGCTTCCCCTTTGATGATAAAGAGAAGGTAGAAAACGTATTAAAAATGATGGAGAAATAATGTTATATCATTTATTCGAATACTTGAGTGATTTAGGAGTGCCCGGAGCAGGTGTATTTCAATATATAACCTTTCGTGCTGCCATGGCGGTTATATTCTCGTTACTTATATCACTATTTTTTGGAAAATCCCTTATCAGAATTCTGCATAGAAAACAAGTTGGGGAGTCTATTCGAGATTTAGGCTTGGAAGGACAAAATGAGAAAGCAGGAACGCCAACAATGGGAGGCGTAATTATCCTGATGGCTATTCTTATTCCAACTCTTTTGTTCGCTAGACTCGATAATATTTACATCCAAACCTTATTACTAGCAACTGTTTGGTTAGGGTTGATTGGTTTCCTTGATGATTATATCAAGGTCTTTAAAAAGAATAAAGAAGGACTAGCCGGTAAGTTTAAGATCATAGGCCAAATTGGTGTTGGACTACTTGTTGGTTCTATGTTATACTTCAACAATGATGTTCTGATCAAAGAAAAAGTTCAGGTAGGTGAAACTCATATTTTAGGGAAAGCAATACCACAATATGAGTGGCAAGAAACCCGTGACTTAAAAACGACCATACCTTTTGTTAAAAATAATGAGTTCGATTATGCCGATCTGCTTTGGTTTTTAGGTGATGATGCAAACAAGTATGCATGGTTGGTTTTTATTCCAATCGTAATTTTTATTGTAACAGCAGTATCTAATGGTGCAAATATGACGGATGGTCTCGACGGTTTAGCTACCGGTACATCCGCTATCATTGGTGTCACCTTAGCAATATTGGCCTTCCTTTCTGGTAACTATGTTTTTGCAGATTACCTGAATATAATGTACATCCCCAATTCGGGAGAAATGGTGGTGTTTATATCCGCCTTTATTGGCGCCGCTATTGGCTTTTTATGGTACAATGCCTACCCGGCTCAGGTTTTTATGGGAGATACGGGGTCTCTGGCCTTAGGAGGTATAATTGCTGTATTCGCTATAGCGATTAGAAAGGAATTACTCATCCCTATTTTTTGCGGGATCTTCCTTGCAGAGAATGTTTCTGTAGTAATGCAAGTAGGGTGGTTCAAGTTTACTAAGAAACGGACAGGGGTTGGCAAAAGGATTTTCCTCATGGCCCCATTACACCATCATTATCAAAAGAAGAATTATAAAGAACCTAAGATCGTAACACGGTTTTGGATCGTAGGAATAATGCTTGCTGTTTTAACGATTGTCACTTTAAAACTGCGATAAATGAGTAATGAAATTGTAGTGCTGGGAGGAGGAGAAAGTGGAGTTGGTGCTGCAAGATTAGCAAAATTGAAAGGCTTTAATGTGTTTGTCAGCGACAGTGGCAAATTAAGCGATAAAGCCAAAAACGTTCTTACACTTAATGAAATCGAATGGGAGGAAGGATCTCATAACGAAGAAAGGATTCTTGTCGCTGCAGAAGTGATAAAAAGTCCTGGAATTCCAGAAAATGCAGCACTGATCCAAAAGATCAGGGCAGCGTCGATCTCAATTATATCTGAGATCGAGTTTGCTTATCGATATACCAGTGCGAAGATCATTGCAATAACTGGAAGTAATGGTAAAACCACTACAACCATGCTCTGTAATCATGTGTTTAAACGAGCGGGTTTAAATGCTGAAATGGCAGGAAATGTAGGAGATAGTATGGCTGGAATGATAGCAGATGGAGATAAAGATTATTTGATCCTCGAGTTAAGTAGTTTTCAACTGGATGATATTGTGGAGTTTAAGCCTGATATCGCCATCATTTTGAATATTACACCCGATCATTTGGATCGATATGATTATGATTTTGAGAAGTATGTTAATTCAAAATTTCAAATCATAAAAAATCAGGGTAAAGAGGATGTGCTGATCTACAATCTCGATGATCCTGTAATTGTAAAAGAGATCCAAAAACGAAATATCCCTTCGAAATTATACCCCTTTTCTATACTTGAAAAAGTTGAAAAAGGTGGCTATTTAGAAAATGAAACAATCATAATTAATAATAAACAACAATTTACTATGTCGATTCACGAAATTGCATTAAAAGGAAGGCACAACACTTACAATACTATGGCTTCAAGTATAGCAGGAAGCCTGGTAAACATCCGTAAGGAAACCATCAAGGAAAGCCTTTCTGATTTTCAAAATATACCCCATCGTTTGGAATTCGTTTCCAAAGTGAATGGTGTCGAGTTTTATAATGACTCGAAAGCAACAAATATTAATTCAACATGGTATGCCTTAGAGACCATTGAGGGCCCATTGGTTTGGATCGTTGGAGGAGTCGATAAAGGAAACGACTATTCGATGATCAGTAAAATGGTAAGCGAAAAAGTTAATTCGATCGTTTGTTTAGGAAAGGACAATAAAAAGATCGTCGATGCTTTTGATGATATAGTTGAACCTATTGAGTATGCACTTACTGCAGAAGAAGCTGTTGAAAAAGCATACGAATTAGCAAGAAATGGAGAGAAAGTTCTTCTCTCGCCAGCTTGCGCAAGTTTCGATCTGTTCGAAAGTTATGAAGACAGAGGCGATAAGTTTAAGAAGGCAGTAAAAGCTTTATAAAAAAGGCTTCAATGTGACCCTTTAACACTAAAGATTAGAAGCATGAAAAAAGTGTACAGAGATATGTCGAGTATCCGAGTTGATAACTTAAAGGATCAGCTTCTTAAAGCCAGAAAAAATATAATTCTGGATAAATTGAAAGTTGAAAGTCACTATGAGCTTATAAAGGAGCATAAAGGAAAATTGTTTATTAATGATTGTAATGCAATCGATCTAAATGCCTGCATGGCAACGATCGATCAGCAAAAAGGAAATGTTCTATGGATAAAATATGCTCCTCCAATAGATAGAGACTTAAGTGATTTAAAGAAGTTGGTTTCAAATAAAGTAAAAGGATTGCTTTGTTTTGGAGAGGGTGTAGAAAATGCATTTTCGACTTTTGATGATGATATCGAGCTTTTTGTTAAAATAAAAAATGTGGAAGAGGGAGTAATTATCGCAAATAATTACTCGCAAGAAGGAGATATTATCATATTTTCTCCTGGCTCCCCTAATTATAATTTTTATAAATCAAATGTAGATTGGAATACTGAGTTTAATAATGCACTAGAAATGCTTGCCAATAAAAGCTAATGGAGCACGAAATGAAAACCCAATTGTTGAATTTTGAAATAGATCATGCTAAAACACACGGACGAAAGGATGGGGTTTTATACATACAAAAGGGCTTTCATAGAAAAAGAGATCTTTTATTGACATTTTTGGATGCAATTAACAATACAGTAGTATTAATAAGTGCTGGTAGAAGTTTGCTAAAAGTAGAGAATATGCAGCATCCAAATTTGCGATCTGTAATTAGGATAAAAGGGAATGAACCTATTGGGCTAATGAATTGGTGTGATAATATGGAAGTCTTTAGGTATGTAAGCCCTTCGGTAGAAAAAGCAATTTTTCTAGCTGAAGACTTAGCACAAAGAGGTGATATAGTATTGTTTTCACCTTATGGGACGAAAGACGAAGTAAGTGATTGGTTTGCTTTATACGATAAGAAAATAAAAAACATAGGATTCTAAGAAGTTATTTAATGAAAAAGTGGCTTAATCAACTTTATGGGGATAGGACGATCTGGATGGTTGTTATTCTTCTTATGCTCTTTTCTTTGCTTGCTGTTTATGGATCAATATCTACTTTGGCAGTAAAAAGTGGTGGAAGTACTCGTTTCCTTTTTAAGCATTCATTAATGCTGGGCCTAGGATTCTTTTTGATGTATAAAATTCACTTGATCAATTTCAAATACTTTTCTCGCCTTGCGTATTTAATGTATTGGCCAACAGTTATTCTTTTAGTGTTAACACTAGTGATGGGAGTAAATTTAAATAGTGCTTCCCGTTGGTTAAATATCCCTTTTATAAATCTTAGCTTTCAAACTTCAGACCTGGCAAAAATTGTTCTCGTTGTGTATGTTGCCCGTTTACTTAAGCAAAAGAAGGAGTTATTCGATGACTTTTCAAAAGGTATTGTGCCTATTTTATGGCCTGCAGGATTGGTGATCATATTTATTCTGCCAGCGAACTTCTCTACTGCGGCACTGCTTACAATTACAGTATTTACTATGCTATTTGTAGCAGGAATAAAAATTATGCAGCTGTTAAAAGTTATGGGCTTAGGTGTTGCTGCTATTGGTTTTCTTTTTATGGTTTCAATGGCCAAGCCAGACCTTTTTCCTAGGGTAGAGACGTGGAAGAATAGAATTGTCAATTTTAGTGATGATAGTGCAGATGAATTCCAGGTGGAGCATGCTATGGCCGCTATTTATAACGGAGGTGCCTTACCTCAGATGCCAGGTACAGGGAAAGCAAGAAATTATTTACCACATCCTTATTCCGATATGATCTATGCTTACATCGTTGAAGAATATGGGTCGATAATCGGAGGCCTGGGGATTTTACTTCTATACATGATATTTTTAAGCCGTTCGTTGCGCTTATCCCTAAAAACAGAAGATGTTTTTGCCAAAAATATGGTGTTTGGACTCAGTTTTATGATTGTTTTTCAAGCATTGATCAATATGGCCGTGTCGGTTAATTTAATACCTATTACCGGACAGCCGATGCCTTTGGTGAGTATGGGTGGTACATCAACCCTATTCACTTCAATTGCAATCGGAATGATATTAGGAGTTAGCACTTCGGTGTATACTCCGGAAGTTTTGGGGAAGGATAAGAATGGGAATTCAAAATCTGCAAATGTCTATGCGAGCGCTTAAATTTATTATATCCGGAGGCGGAACGGGAGGTCATATTTTTCCGGCCGTAGCCATTGCTGATGAGCTGAGAAAAAAACACCCAAATTGTGAAATTCTATTTGTTGGTGCTAAGGACCGAATGGAAATGGAGAAGGTTCCAAAAGCCGGTTACCCAATAGAAGGCTTGTGGATCAGTGGTTTACAAAGAAAGATCACGGTAGAGAATTTGCTTTTCCCTGTCAAATTGATAGCCAGCTTGATAAAGGCCTCAAAAATTATAAATAAATTTAAACCGGATGTTGTTATTGGAGTTGGCGGATATGCAAGTGCTGCTGTTTTGCGCGTTGCTACTTCTAAAGGAATTCCAACCTTAATACAAGAACAAAATTCGTTTCCCGGAATTACAAATAAGTGGCTGGCTCCTAAAGTGAATAAAGTATGTGTTGCCTATGAAGGTATGGATAAGTATTTTCCTAAAGAGAAAATAATGCTTACCGGAAACCCTGTCCGTGAGGAGATGGTTATGATAGATGGGAAAAAAGACCAAGCCTACGCGTTTTTTGAACTTGATCCGGAGAAAGCAACAATTCTAATAACAGGGGGTAGCCTGGGTGCAAAATCGGTCAATCAAAATATTTCTAAAGGCTTAAAGACCTTGATCGAAAACGGGAGTCAAGTCCTTTGGCAGACAGGGAAGCCTTATTATGAAGAGGCAAAGATTATAGCATCGGAATTTGTGAATGTTAAGGTTCATGAGTTTATATATAAAATGGATTATGCTTATGCGGTAGCCGATATAGTGGTTGCCCGGGCCGGAGCGATTACTGTTTCTGAACTTAGCTTAGTGAAAAAACCAGCTATATTGGTTCCCTATCCATACGCCTCTGAAGATCATCAAACTAAAAATGCAATGGCACTGGTTAAGAATGATGCAGCAATACATATTGCAGATCATGAGGCTTCAGAAAAATTGATTAATACTATAGTTTCATTGTTAAATGATGCTGAAAGACGAACTAAGTTAGAAGAAAATCTTTCATCATTGGGACTAAATAATGCTACTGAAAGTATCGCTAATGAAGTACTAAAGTTGATTAGCGATAATGAAAAATAGAAAAGTAATTTACTTTATCGGAATTGGTGGAATAGGGATGAGCGCTTTAGCTCGCTTTTATAATGCCAAAGGTTTTCAAGTTTATGGGTATGATCTTACTGCCATTCCTTTAACCGATCGACTTATAAAGGAAAATATTGTGATTCATTTTAATGATGAAATTTCCGATATCCCTCAAGAAGTAAAGGAGAATACTGAAGTACTTGTGATTTATACGCCTGCGATCCCAAAGGAACACAAGGTGTTTAATCATTTAAAGGCTCAAGGCTATAAAATGATTAAAAGAGCTGAAGCGCTTGGTTTATTATCGAAGGAGTATAAAACGATCGCTATTGCGGGAACACATGGAAAAACGACCACTACGGCCATTGCTGCACATATTCTAAAAAATTCAGAATTGTTGGCCGTTTCATTTATTGGTGGTGTTTTGGCTGAGTATGAAAGTAATATTTTGATGGATGAGAACCCTGAAATAATGCTTGTTGAAGCGGATGAATATGATCGTTCATTCTTACAATTAGAACCGGATTATTTAGGAATAACATCCGTTGATGCTGATCATTTAGATATTTATTCTGATAAATTAGACCTGCAAAGATCTTTTCAAAAACTTGGAGAAAAAGTAGCTTTCAATGACAATATTCTCCTTTGTGACACTGTATCTAAGGGTTTGATATCCAATACACAAAGTTATGGGTTTAGTAAGGATGCTGACATAAGGTTAACAAGTAATGGGTATGAAAATGGACTTCATCAAATAAGTGTAGATGGATTAGGTAGGGAAAGGATTGAACTGAATATTCCAATGCCAGGAGATCACAATGCACTAAATGCTGTCCTGGCTGCAGCGCTTTGTTTTAAAGCCGGTTGTTCGCTGGATGGGATCATAAAAAGTATTGCTTCCTTCAAAGGTGTAAAACGAAGATTCGAGTATGTTATCAATAACCCTAATTGTGTTATCATAGATGATTATGCACATCATCCAACTGAAATAAACGTGCTGATCGATGCGGTTCATCAGCTATATCCAGGTAAAAAAGTTGCCGGTGTTTTTCAGCCTCACCTTTTTTCAAGAACACGTGATTTTGCCGATGATTTTGCCAAGAGTTTGTCTCGGCTCGACAAACTTTATCTCTTAGAAATTTACCCTGCTCGAGAAAAAGAAATACCCGGAGTGAATGCTAAGATGCTTCTAGACCTGCTTACATTAAATGAAAAATCCATTGTTAATAAAGAAAACCTAGCTGTATTGATTAGCTCAACTATTCCTGAGATATTACTCATTATTGGGGCTGGTGACATTGCTCAGCTCGTTCCTGCTGTAAAACAGGCAGTTATAGAGAAGATTGAAGCTTATGACTAAGAAGAAATATAGTACAATTATATACTCGGGTGCATGGTTGCTCCTGATTGCTGTATTGGCTATTTCGATGGGTTTCGTAAATAATTCAAGAAAAAAGGCAAAATGCACAGGCCTGTCTATAAGAATCGATTCTGAAGAAGGTAACTATTTTGTAAATGAAGACGATGTAAGATCATTCATTTATGATAAAGTTGGTGACCCAATTGGTCAGTCGTTAGAGGGGATAAACCTGGAGTCTTTAGAAGCGTATTTAACGGATCTAAATGCGGTGAGAAATGCAGAAGTTTATTCTGATCTGAAAGGTCGGATTAAAGTGGAGGTTGAACAAAGAATACCCATTGCAAGAGTTTATTTTAAAGATGGAAGAAGTGTTTATATGGATGATAAAGGTGAATTGATGCCTCTTTCTTCAAAATATACAGCACGTGTGATAGTAATTAATGGATCAGTTCCTTTTTATTACTTAAATGAGGAGGATACTGACAATGTAAATCCTGAATGGATGGAGTTATATTCTTTTGTTAATGTGATCCGAGAAGATGCTTTTTTATTAGCACAGTTTGAGCAGATCTATATCAATGATCAAAAAGAATTTGAGCTTACTCCACGTGTTGGTAAGCATGGGATCTTATTTGGAAAAAGCGAAAATGTGGATAAGAAATTCAATAAACTAAAGTTGTTTTATAAAGAAGGGATTTCAAAAGTGGATTGGAATAAATACAAAAAAATCGATTTGAGATTTAATGATCAGGTCGTCTGTGTTAAAAGATGAATGAAATGGATTTAAGCGAAAACATTGTCGTTGGTTTGGATATTGGAACCACCAAGATCGTGTGCATGGTTGGAAGGAAAAATGAGTTCAATAAGATTGAGGTATTGGGCGTGGGGAAATCCGAATCATTAGGAGTTACAAGAGGAGTAGTATCAAATATTGAGAAAACAGTAAGTGCTATCCATGAAGCGGTAAATCAAGCAGAAGATAATGCAGGTGTTAATATCCGTGTAGTCAATGTTGGTATTGCCGGTCAACATATTAAGAGTCTACAGCACCGCGGCGTACATACGCGTAAAACATCCAGTGATGAGATCAGTCAAATGGATATTGATGCACTGATTGAGGATATGTATAAATTGGTTATGCAACCTGGTGAGGAGATAATTCATGTTTTACCACAAGAATATATCGTAGACAATGAGCAGGGAATTAAAGAACCAATTGGCATGTCAGGAGTTCGCTTAGAAGCGAATTTTCATATCATAACCGGACAGATATCTGCAGCAAAAAACATTCATCGATGTGTCACGAAGGCAGATCTGGAAGTGGAAGATCTGATTCTTGAGCCATTGGCATCAGCAGAAGCGGTTTTAAGTGAGGAAGAAAAAGAAGCTGGAGTAGCTTTAGTGGATATTGGAGGAGGAACTACCGACATTGCTATTTTTCATGAAGGGATCATTAGGCATACTGCCGTTATTCCATTTGGTGGAAATATAATTACTGAAGATATTAAAACAGGCTGTACCATCATGAAAAAGCAGGCAGAACAATTGAAAGTTAAGTTCGGTTCTGCCCTTGGAAGTGAAAGTCAGTCTAATGAGATAGTTTGTATTCCAGGCTTAAGAGGTCGTGATCCAAAGGAGATTTCAATTAAAAATCTTGCACATATTATCCAGGCCAGAATGGAAGAGATCATTGAGCAAGTTTATTATGAGATCAAGAATTCTGGATTCGAAAAACACTTGATTGGCGGTATTGTACTTACAGGTGGAGGAGCAATGATGAAGAATATCTCTCAACTTACCGAGTATCTTACAGGAATGGATACGCGAGTAGGACACCCAACAGAGCATGTAGCCAATTCAGAAGGAGTAACAAACCCTATATATGCAACGAGTGTTGGACTGATAATTAAGGGTTTTGAAAAAATGAAAGTAGCAGATGTTAAACCAAATGTAACCACGCATTCTCAAAAAGAGAAAGGCAAATTCTTTAAATCCATCCTTGATAAAGGAAGAGAATTTTTAGAAGGAGGAGAATAAATAAGTAAAAAATTAATACAGAAAACCATGGAATTTGATTTACCAAAAGAAATTTCGAGCATTATTAAAGTAATTGGTGTTGGTGGCGGAGGTAGTAACGCTGTAAACCACATGCATAGTGAAGGTATCGAAGGAGTTGACTTCATCGTTTGTAATACTGATCAGCAAGCCTTGGACAAAAGCCTTGTTCCAACAAAAATTCAGTTGGGTGTTACCCTTACAGGTGGAAGAGGAGCAGGTTCCAAACCGGAAGTAGGAAAAAACGCAGCCATCGAGAATATTGATGAGATCAAAGAGATTTTAGAGAAAAACACCAATATGGTTTTTATTACCGCCGGAATGGGTGGTGGAACTGGTACAGGTGCAGCTCCAATTCTTGCTAAAGTAGCAAGAGATATGGGAATCCTTACAGTTGGTATCGTGACCTTACCTTTTAAATTTGAAGGAAGAAACCGTAAAAAATTCGCTGAAGAAGGTATCGAAGAAATGCGACAATCAGTTGATACGCTTTTGGTTATCAAAAATGATAAACTTCGTGAGATGTACGGCAATTTGGGGATGGCTCAAGCTTTTAGCAAGGCAGATAATGTTCTTACTACTGCGGCAAAAGGAATAGCTGAATTAATATCTGTTCATGGTGATGTTAATGTAGATATGAATGATGTGATCACTGTAATGAAAGATAGTGGTGTTGCCATCATGGGAACAGGAACTGCTGAAGGTCCTGATAGAGCTGATGTTGCAGTGAAGGAAGCGCTTGATTCACCATTATTGAATGAAAATGATATACATGGAGCAAGTGATGTTCTGTTAAATATCACCTATGGAACTGAGGATGTTACAATGGATGAGGTTAGTGATATTACAGACTTTATTCAAGAATCTGCTGGAGATTCTGCAAATGTGATATGGGGTTACGGTAAAGATGAAACATTAGACGAGAGAATTAGAGTTACTATAATAGCTACAGGGTTTGAAGGAAAAGTGAGCTCGATGGGAGAGGAAATTGAACCCGCGGAGATTCGTATCTCATTAAATGATTCAGCTGAAATTACTGAACCGATCACTTCACCAGTTTCACGTAATGAAGATAAAGAAATAGAGGATTCTACCGATTTGGAAGAGCCTTTTATTAAAAAGGAAAATCCACAGTTTGAATCGCAAAATCCTCAAGCTGAGTTAGGTTTTGAAGCGAGGAATGATGATCCGATTATTGAGCAGGAAGTTGTTCGTCATACCTTGGATATGGATGATATTGAGGAAGATCAATTTAAACCATTAGAATCGAATGATTCTGAACAAAGAGTTGATAGGGAGGTATTTAAAAGAAAAACAGATGAACGAATGAATCGTCTGAATAATTTAACGAACCCTATTCATACAGGTAAAAATCTTCGTGAATATGAAAACGTTCCTGCTTATGTAAGAAAGAAAATGGATTTGGAAGACACACCGCATTCAAGTGAATCGCAAGTGTCGAGATTTACACTTTCTGAAGAAGAGGATGAGACAGGAAAGAAGAGCACCGGTATCCGTCCGAATAATTCTTTCTTACACGATAATGTTGATTAATTATGAGTTTAAGCGATAAAATTAATAACGATATAAAAACAGCAATGAAGGCGAGGGATAAAGATACTCTCAATGCCTTAAGAGCAATTAAATCGGCCTTGTTGCTGGAGTCAACAAAGGGAGGAGATGGTGAGCTAACAGAAGAGTTAGGCATGAAGATCCTACAAAAGCTCCAAAAGCAACGGATGGATGC
>JAUVAY010000048.1 GCA_030591505.1 Flavobacteriales bacterium
AGTGAAAATGAGATGTGGGTTAGAGCTACATTTAATACTGATACTGATAATTCATCTTACGAACGTGATATGAATAGTGATTCAGAACCAACATGGTTTAGTAGTACTGATGAGAATGCTGTTCGTTTAGCATTAAACATGAGTTTAAGTGTTGAAGATCTTGCTATTGCTGAAGAGAGCCTTACTATTTCTCCTAACCCTGTTAGTGAAAATACGACTGTTCAATATACCTTAGGGGCACAAGCAACTGTTTCTTATGTGATATTTGATGTTAATGGTCGTTTGATCGAAGAAGTAAAATTAGGAAACCTTGCAGCGGGTAAGCAAACAATTCAATTGAATGCTTCTAACCTTGATGCTGGTGTTTACTATTTCAACCTACACATTGGTGAAGGTTCTATAACTGAAAAACTAGTTGTTACTGAATAAGTAAAACTGTTTAAATAAATAATTGAAAGCGTCCTGTTCCGATAATTATTAGAACAGGACGTTTTTCGTTCAGTAAATCGACAATACCACAGAAAATATAGACGACTTTAGGTAATTTATCGATAAATGTTATATTTGCTACGCACAACAAAAAACGCTTGCTATGAAAACTATTACACATTACGTATGTATTGTTGTACTTTTTGCTGTATCATTTAATTTGAATGCACAAGATTTCTTTCCTGAAAAGAAAACATTGGAAGTACAAGAATATACCCTTAAACCGGTAGAAGTATCCCAAGATCAGTATTCTTTAAAAATGGACTTGATGGACGAGATCCTTTTTTCTGAGGATTTTGCTGATACCCTAAGTGGAAATCCTGGAAATGGAGCCTGGACCCGCGAAGGTCAACATGGACTGATCTGGCAATTTGACTTGGATGGTCCTGATGGTCCACTTATTCAGAATGGAGTGCCACTTTCTAGTACAACAGCCGATAATGGATTTTTTATATTCGATGCCGATGCTGCAGATCCTGCAATGATAGGAGGACTTGACAGAACTGGATTTTTGGTTTCTCCATTGATGGACCTATCTGCTGGAGCTTCAGCCGTTCTGCAATTTCAACAATTCTTTAATTATTGCTGTTACGATTTTACTCCTTTATTTATTGGCGTAAGTAACGACGGTGGAGATACATGGGTAGATATTGAGGCAACTCCAGGCTACACTGGAGGCGCTAATAATTTTTCCGATAACCCTGTTATAACGAATATTGATATTTCCCCTTATGCTGCTGGTTTTGATCAGGTGAAGATTCGCTTTGGATATAACCCTGAGGAATTTGAAGGCTTTACTCATTATTTTTGGGCTATAGATGATGTGGTTGTTTTTGTAAATCCAATAGAATATGACCTTGCTGTTAGTGATATGTTCTTGACTGATATTATGATTGATTATGAGTACTTACAAATTCCTGATGCACAATCAAACAATCAGGATTTTACTGTTCTTGTTTCTAATAATGGGGGGCAAGCACAGACAGGTGTTCATGCCGTTGTAACGGTATTTAATCCTCTTGGGGCAAATAGTGATTTTTCTTCAGATACAGTAAGCCTTGAGCCAGGTGGTAGAGATACTTTATTGATCACTACAACTCTTTTAGCAGATGAATTAGGTTTGTACAATTGTAATGTAAATGCAATGTCAGATCAGAGTGTTGATGATGAAATTCCTGGCAATAACATGCTTAGCAAGTCCTTCAATACAACAATGAATATTATGGCTCACGAACACGGAACATTTTTCGATGGTTCTGATGGTTCACGTGCAGATACTGAAAACCCAGGCACATTTTTAACGTTCGCGCTTGGAAATATGTTTAAGATGCAAACAAGCGCTATTTTAGATGGTATTCAAGCTCAAATAGTTGACTCTAGTACTATTGGTAAAACAATTTACCCTGTCATTTATAAAATTGTTAGTGGTGGTATCCAAGGTGATGTTGTTCCTGTTGCAGGCTATAGTACAGATGCTATGCTTGACGGCTACACTATTGTAGAGGAAGATCTTCTTGGAGAGTCGTTTAATATTCCTTTAAGTATGACGGTTAATCTTGTTCCCAACGAATACTATATGATTGCATTGTATTCAGAAGAAGATGGCGATGAAGTTTATTTTAAAACCTTGATTGATGGTGATTCAGATCTTTCTACCATACGATTTGGTGTTGATCAGTTTGGAAATGATAATTGGTTCAATGCCTATAATTTCACCCCTGCGATCCGACTTAATTTTGATATTGCATTAGGCTTTGAAGAGTTTGCTGAGGAATTTACTAATGTAAATGCATATCCTAATCCCGCTTCGTCTTATATTGATATCGAATTCACTACAAAAAGCAATGAATTTGTAAGTATAAAGGTATATGACATTTCAGGAAAGATCGTTTTAGACAAAGAAATTGGGAATATTCCGAATGGTGAACAAAGAATCAGACTTAATCTTAATTCCTTGAATTCCGGACTGTATTTTTACGACCTTCATCAAGGAAGCTCAGTAATGACCAATAAATTTATTGTGAGATAGGTTAGAGTTAGAGTTAGAGTTGGAAGAGGAAGACGGATGACCATTGACCATCCCTGATTATGGTTGACCGTTTTTTTATTTAACCACAAAGACTCAAAGGAATTACACATAGTTCGCTGGGAAAAACAAACGAAAACAAGTATTGTATTCTTTAAATTGGGACTCTGAAGGAGTCCAATTATTATTGCTCGGGATGAAATCCCGGGTTTATGAAGTGCATCATTATTGAAGCGGCGAAGATTATTGTTTTCTGTTGGCAGATGTTTTTCCGAGCCGCAACGAAGAGTGGGGGAGAATGGAATGAAGACGGAAGACGACTATTCTACTTCGCTTGAGCACGAAGATTAGTTCTCACCGTACGCATGAATTCAGAAGCATAAACAAAATCATTCAGTGCAGGGTCATCACTTTGTAGAATGGTTTGCTTATTTCCTTTCCAATGCGCCTTTCCTTCGAAAATAAAAAGGATATTGTCTCCTATTTCTAATACAGAATTCATATCATGCGTTACTACAACAGTTGTTGTATTAAATTCATAAGTTAATTCCTGTATGAGCTCATCGATCACTATCGCCGTTTGAGGATCAAGACCGGAATTTGGTTCGTCACAAAATAAATATTCAGGGTTCATTGAAATTGCGCGAGCAATAGCAATTCGTTTTTGCATACCACCAGATGTTTCAGAAGGGTAAAGGTGATTCTTATCAACGAGGTTAACGCGTTTAATACATTCGTTCGCCCTGTCCCGCATTTCGCTTACAGAAAAATCGCTAAACATCCTCATTGGGAACATTACATTTTGCTCAACTGTCATCGAGTCGAATAATGCACCGCCCTGAAAAAGCATACCTATCTTTTTTCGTAATTCATTCTGCTGTTTCGAATTGTATTTTGTTACATCAACTTTATCAAATAAAACCTCTCCTGTATCCACACCGTGTAAGCCAACTATGCATTTTGTAAGCACCGTTTTTCCCGATCCACTCTTACCGATTATCAAATTCACTTTTCCTCGTTGAAAAGAAGCATCAATGTCAGAAAGTATTTGAACGCCATCGAAGGACTTGTTTAAGTTCTTTACCTCTATCATAAAAGCAAGATTTGAGTGATCAAATAATTACTTAATAAAATGGCGATACTTGAACTTACTACAGCTCTTGTGGCGGATCTACTAACCTCTAGTGCGCTTCCTTTTGCATAAAACCCATTATAAGCAGATATAGAAGTAATTAAAAATGCAAAAGCGAGGGTTTTTATCATCGCATAAGTGTAACTGAAGGGGTCAAACGCAAACCTCAGACCATCAATATAATCAGTGGTTGTTACAACATCCGCAAGTGTCCCAAATAACCATCCTCCAAAAATTCCCAAGGCCATACTCCAGGTTATTAGAAATGGAAAGAAAAATACTGCAGCAATTATTTTTGGAAGAACAAGAAAAGAAGCAGATTTTATACCCATCATTGTCAATGCATCGATCTGCTCCGTGATTCTCATCGTTCCAAGCTGTGATGCAATACTTGAACCTACTTTTCCAGCTAAAATTAAAGCGATGATCGTCGGGGAAAACTCCAATAATATTGACTCTCTCGTAGTAAAGCCGATCGTATATGCTGGAATCAAAGGACTGTCAATGTTTGCCGCAGTTTGTAAAGTGATAACAGCACCCATAAATATTGACATCAAACTAACAATACCAATAGAATTAATACCAATATCTTGCAATTCCTGAATCATCTGTCCACCACTTACTCTCCATTTTTGAGGTTTAGCTAAGACTTTTGTCATAAATTGAGCATATTTACCGATATCGGATAATAATTTCATATTGTATGCGTGTTTTAATCAAAGATATTCAAATCTTTGGTTAATTTTTTATTTTTGGAAGCTGTTGTTCTATTAAGATATTTAAGATTTGAAAATTAAATTACTTCTTCTTTTGTTTTTGGGATCATTTTTTATCCAAGGGTGTTTTATGCGCAAAAAAAACCGTTGCAATACCTGTCCTAAATGGTCGAAAATAGAGCAAGAACATAAAATAAAACCAGAAGATGAAAAGATCTGAAGTTGGAGAATTAGCAGAACAGCTGACTTCATTTATCTCATCTGATGCCTCTGAAATGGTGGCTCCCTTCCTGGTTAAGGAAAATATTAAACTCACTATTACAAAGAAGAGAAAAACAAAGATTGGTGATTATCGTCCTCCTCATGGGAAGGTTGCTTATCACAGGGTGTCAATTAATGGGGACCTTAATCCATATATGTTTTTACTCGTGCTTCTTCATGAATTTGCTCATCTAAACGTTTGGAATCAATACAAACGCAATGTAAAACCACATGGCCTTGAATGGAAAAAGGAGTACAAGCAACTTTATCATCAATATACAAGTTGCTTTCCTGAAGATATTCAACTTGTAATCGAAAAACACTTATCAAATTTAAAAGCAACTACTTGCAATGATTCTTTTTTAACAAAGCACTTAATGCATATGGATATAAAAGATGAGATTCAATTATTGAATGAACTAGTGCCTGGAGATAACTTTGAAGCTGATGGAAGGATGTTTCAAATGATAAAGAAAAGAAGAACACGTTTTTTATGTCAGGAAATAACAAGTAAAAAGAACTATTTGGTAGCCGGTTCTGCAGTGGTAAATCGATTAAATAAATAACTTTGTTACGCTGATAAATCAATTATTTATATGAAACTTTCACATACAGTCGAAAACATGTTAGGGTCTGAAATTTTAAAAATTTCGGGCGAGGTCAAAGAGCGAATTGCAGCGGGTGAATCCATTTATAATTTAACCGTTGGAGATTTTAATTCTGAGATTTTTCCAATTCCAGAAAAGCTTAAGGATGGTATTATCGAATATTATGAGAAGCATAAGACCAATTATCCTGCAGCTAATGGAGAGTTAAGTATTAGAAATTCAATAGTTGATCTTTTTAAAAAGAAGTGTGGGGTTGAATATGATGCGGAAGAGATAATTATCGGAGCAGGTGGAAGGCCGCTCTTATTTACTGTCTTCATGAGTATTTTAGACCCTGGAGACGGTGTTATTTATCCGGTACCTAGTTGGAATAACGAGCACTATTGCATCCTGACAGATGCTAAATCCTATTTGATCGAGACGGAAGCTAAGGATTATTTTATGCCAAAGCCTGAAGCGATGCGTCCGTTTATTAAAGACGCAAATATCATCGCAATTAATAGTCCACTAAACCCTTCCGGAACTGTTATTACCAAAGAGGTATTGTCGGAGATATGTGAGATGGTCATTGAGGAGAATAATAGGAGAGGAGCAGATGAAAAGAAGTTATTTTTGGTATATGACCAAATTTATAGCTACTTGATTCATGGTGATAAGGAGCATCTTTCTCCAATAAGCCTGTATCCTGAAATGAAAAAGTACACCGTTATTATTGATGGTATTTCTAAATGGCTTGCCGGAACGGGTGTTCGTGTTGGCTGGGCTTTAGGTCCGAAGGAATTGATGGCAAAGATCAAAACTTTATTAGGGCATGTTGGTGCCTGGTCTGCCAAACCTGAACAACTGGCCGTAGCAGATTTTTTACATGATGAGGCTTTTGATAGTTATTTAAAAACCTTTAATCAACGTATTCATTCACGACTTAAAGGTTTTCACTCTGTATTTAATGGACTAAAAGAAGCAGGTTATCCTGTTGATGCAATAGAGCCGGAAGCAGCTATTTACCTTACAGTAAAGATCGACCTGCTCGGTGCGAGAAAAGATGATGGGAGTACAATAAATACTGTAAAAGAAGGATTCGAATACATTTTGAATGAGGCTGGGATAGCCTTGGTTCCTTTTTATGCTTTTGGTGCATCTGATTCTTTACCTTGGTATCGTTTGTCGGTTGGAACTACCCGAAGTAAGGATATCGCAATAATTGAAGATAGATTACATAAAGCACTGGCAAAACTTACATTTTAATGGAGCATAATTATGTAATAATAATGGCAGGTGGAATTGGAAGTCGTTTTTGGCCAATGAGTCGTAAAACATTTCCAAAACAATTTCATGATGTTCTGGGAACCGGAAGAACGCTCATTCAACAAACTGCTGATAGGTTTAAAAACATTTGTAGTCCTGATAGAATGTATATTTTAACTAACAAGGATTATGCTGGTCTTGTAAAGGAACAACTTCCTGACATTCCTGAAGAGAATATTCTTTTGGAACCGGTGATGAGAAATACAGCTCCTTGTATTGCTTATGCTAGCTATAAAATCGGACTAAAAGATCCAAAAGCAAATATGATTGTTTCGCCGGCAGATCACCTTATAGTTAATGTAGAAGAGTTTGAAAGAGATATTAACTTGGCTATTGACCGTACAGCTTCAAGTGATAAATTAATAACCTTAGGAATTAAACCGCATAGACCTGATACAGGGTACGGTTACATTCATTTTGAAAATAATGAGGAGAGTAAGATCAGAAAGGTGATTAAATTCACTGAGAAACCTCCCCTCGAAAAAGCTAAAGAATTTTTGGCTTCCGGTGATTTTTATTGGAACTCAGGTATTTTTATTTGGAATTTTTCGAACATCGATAATGCTTTCTCTTCATATTTACCTGAGATGAGTAAATTATTTAAGGAAGGGGAAAAAGCATATAATACTGATGAGGAACAGGCATTTATAGATACTAATTTTCCTGAATGCGAAAGCATAAGCATCGATTATGGGATTATGGAAAAAAGTAAGAATGTGGAAATGGTTCTTACCGATTTTGGTTGGTCTGACCTTGGTACATGGGGATCATTATACGAGCATGTTGAACATGATGGCGCAAAGAATGCGGTGATTGGTGATAATGTACACCTTTTTGATGCTGAGAATAATATGATCAGAAGCGAAAGTGGTAAAACAATTTTGATCAGCGGATTAAAAGATTTTATTTTAGTCGATACGGAAAAGGCCCTTTTGCTTTGTCCCAAGGCTGATGAACAAGCAATTAAACAGATGTTGGCTAAAATTAATGGCTAACTTATATACTGGTTTTTATTTACAAAGTTTAAATGAGGTATTTAAAATTAGGACTTATACTATTTGTGCTTGTAAGTGCTTCTTGTGATAAAAAAATACCTGACTATTCTCAAATTAAACTCGATGATTTTTCCGGAAAGGAAGTCGCATTTTCTTCTCTTGAAGGTCAATGGATCGCCGTTGTTTTTATATCACCTGAATGCCCTTTAAGTGAGAATTATACACTTACCTTAAAGAATTTACAGAAGGAGTTTAATGCTTTTGATGCAGAGATCTATTATATCTTCCCGGGTACTTTTTATCATCGGCCTCAAATAGAGCAGTTTGTTAAGCTTTACAAATTACCTACTCAGTCTATTTATTATGATCCTGATTATAGATTAAGAGATTATTGTGCTGCTACGATCACACCTGAAGTTTTTGTTATCGATCAATTAGGAGTAATTCATTATAGAGGGGCCATTGATAATTGGGCGATTACTTTAGGTAAGCAAAGGCAGGTAATAAGTGAACATTATTTAATGGATGCTATTTCAGAATTAAGGGATAATAAAAAAGTAACTGTAGCTAAAACTCGAGCGGTAGGATGTATAATCGAATAATAATTTTACTTCTCACTATAATTACTGTTTCCTCTTGTTCATGGTTGGAAAACAGAGACAATCCCTATATAGATGATGAGATCACGTTTTCGGAACACATTGCGCCGATAATTCATCAAAATTGCACACCCTGTCACCGACCAGGAGAAGCGGGGCCTTTTAAGCTGATCTCCTATCACGATGTGGCCAAGCGGTCTAAAATGCTTAAAGAGGTTGTTGAAACCAGATATATGCCACCGTGGCCGGCAGACAGGAATTACTCTACATTTTTAAATGAATGGGGTTTAAGCGATGATGAAATATTATTGGTTCAGGCCTGGGTTGCTCAGGGCTCTCCGATTGGAAACAAAGATGAGGTGCCATTTCCACCTTCTTATCCATCAGGATCGATGTTAGGAGAACCGGATCTTGTATTAAAAATGAAAGAAGCTTATTTCGTAGAAGGAAATAACAAGGACCAATTTATTGTTGTGAAAATACCGTATGAGTTAGCTGAAGAAAGATTTGTAAAGGCAATTGAGTTTGTTCCGGATAATCGCAAGCTATTGCATCATATGAATGGACATGTAGTCCAATATGATGAAGGAATGAAAGAAAATTTAAATAGCGGCAAAACCATCGTTAAATATGACCGGTCAATACCCCAGCATCTGCTGTATATGGAACTGGATATACTGAATGATGATGGTACTTATCCCTATTTGACAAGTTCGATCGTAAATTACCTTCCCGGTTCTGTGAATACACAATATCCAGATGGAATAGGAGGTATAACATTGAGGAAAAAAGGGCATTTTTTATTGAAAGATGTTCATTACGGACCTACACCAATAGATACTTCTGATCAATCTTCGATCAATGTCTTTTTTACTGACAAAAAACCAGAAAGGCCTGTTTCCGAAATATTATTAGGAACCTTGGGAGCTACTAAAGTTGAGCCACCTTTGATAATTCCGCCCAATGAGATCAGGACTTTTTCAACTAAGTGGGAGGTTCCATTTGATATGTCTATTCTGACCGTGAATCCACATATGCATTTGTTAGGGAAATCCTTCAAAGCCTTCGCTGTGAACAGTGAAAATGACACTACTAATTTAATATCTATTCCCAACTGGAATTTTAGATGGCAGTTCTTTTATACTTATCCAAAAATGGTGAAAATTGATAAAGGAAGTGTAATTTATGTTGATGCTATTTTCGATAACACATTAGATAATCCGGAGAATCCATTTAATCCACCCAGAACGATAAGAGAAAGAAAGGGAAGTATGGGTACCACTGATGAAATGTTCCAATTCATCATTACTTACCTCCTCTACGAACAAGGGGATGAGAATGTAAGTTTAGCCCCTCAGGGTGCTATTTTTAACGACTAGATTCAGTCAAATTAGGCTTTTGCAACTGAAATTTATTCCAATTATTGTATTTACTAATTGTAAATTGCTATATTAGTTGACAAATAAGGCATTTAATCAGATTGTATGCAACAAAGGTCCTTGTTCATTCGTCTATAAACTGCAATCTGAAGGTCTTGTTTTATAGGGTTTATTTCTTAGCATCGCTAAACAGAAACAAAAAGTATTGTTGTTGCGCAATGATTCTTAAAAATGTTTTTGGCGATGCTAAGTTTTTTTAGGACTTTTTGTTTTTCTCCTTCATGAAATTAAAAATGAAAGATTGGGTAGTTCCAATTGTAACATCATTTAATGGGACAGCAATTTTATTGAGTCTCCTCATTACATATGGGATTAAATCCGGATTAGAAGAATCAATTTTTAATACATTAACTGTTCCTTCAGGTGTAATGCTGAAGCTAACCGCAACCTCACCATCCATATTACTTTGTGTAAGGTATGGATAGGACATGTAGGTGTTGATTTTCTTTTTTAGCTTGTTTGGCTTTTGCGCTTGTACACTGGAAATCGATACAAATAGCATAAGAATGCTTAAGCCGAAGGTTGAAATTAGATTTTTCATGATCATTGGTTATTATAGGGTTAATTAAAGTTGGTCACGTTAAATTCAATATTAAAACTACATATTTTGTTGCTTCACATTAATGAAATTGTGACTAATGGCCCTGATTTTCAATGACTCTCCATTTTTTTGGTCTTAACAAATGTTAATTTAATGATGAACGGAAAAAATTATATGTTCTTAATTACTAATAGTATAAGTACTTGTAAATGATGAAAAAATAAAAAGGAGGCACTAATGCCTCCTTTTGTTCAGAACCTACAGTAATTGTGCATCTTATTGTATCAGTGCTGAAAGTTGTTGCGCTTCGTCATCTCGGCCAAGGGCCTCTAGATATAACATATTTAATTCTAATGTGTGTTCATTTTGATCTGCTTCTAATGCTTTTTTAGCCCATGTAAAAGAATGATCCAGATCAATATCGTTTTTATAAGCGTAGATGGCTGCCTGGTAATAATCGATCCATTCACTTGTGTTTTCTTGTTCTTCTCTTTCTAAATAGGAGAATACCTTATTGCTTATAGATACTTCCATAGAAAAGGTGTATGTGTTTTCTTTCCAATTGAATTCACCTGCAATTTTATCATCTTCTACAACCTGTAATGTATAGTTTAACCATTCATTATATTGGCCTTTTTTCTCATCCAATGCTACTTGAACATCTTCTTTTCTTACATCTAAAGCATGAAAGTTAAATCCTAGTCCACCTTCAAACTCGATCAAACTCACTTCATATTCTCCTCGTCCAATATGTACATCGTTTACATTCATGTTTTTCGAGAATTCAAAGTGGGCTGCCTGAATGTTTCTTAAGGTTAACTGATCTGATGTGTTAGGGTCTTGCATGCTGATATATTTAATATCAACACTTGCTTTTCCAAGATTATAGGAAAGGGTGTTTTCATTGTTTTTGTTTCCTCCAGCTAATAGCTTAGTACTAGTGAATAAAATGGCTATTAATAAAATAGCTACTGTTCGAAATGTTTTGCTTAATGTGTTCATCTTAATTTGTTTTATGGGGTTTTACAGCACAAATATAGATGTAAGTAACATAGGTATAATGAGTTATGAAACGAATGGTTCTTTTGTTACGCTAAACGTTTCAACAGAAAATGAAACGTTTTAATTGGGTTGAGGTGATTTACTTATTGTACTTCCGACAAGCTCAAATATGATTTTATAGCATCCTTATATGAACGACCAGATACTATTTCAACTCCATTTTTCAAGTTTACTTTGTATTCATTATTTGAGATATAGCGAATACTCTTCACATAAATTGTATTAACAAAGTAAGATCGATGAATTCGTAAAAAACGATTTGGATTTAATTCTTTCTCAATAGAAGACATTGTAGAGCGAAAAAGGTCTCTACCGTTATCGTGATGCAACATCAAATAGTTCCCTTCAGCTTCTATGTAATGTAACTCTTCCGTTTTTACGAATTTTTCTCTTCCTCGTAATTTGATTTTAAATTGACGTTTAAACTGATCCGGTTGTGTGTTGAATTCATTCATCAACTTCATCAGTTTGTTGTTAAAACTAGATCCTTGCTTTAGCTGAATCTGTTTTTTTGCAATTTCTAATGATTCATCAAATCGTTCGTCATCAAAAGGTTTTAATAAGTAATCGATAGCGTGAATATCAAAAGCTTTTAATGCATATTGATTATATGCAGTTGCGAAAATTATAAAGGGTTTATATTTTAAGTCAATGTTTGATACAACTCCAAAACCATCAAGACCTGGCATTTCAATATCTAAAAAGATCAGGTCTGGTTGTTTACTATTAATAGCAGCAACAGCTTCTTCTCCATTTCGGCACTCTCCAATAAGATGAATTTCACTATGGTTTTTTAAAAGCGAAATTACCCGCTGACGAGCTAAAGGTTCGTCATCAACTACGAGTGTACGAATTTGTTGGCTATTTGTAAGTGGCATAATTTATTGGTATTGCAATATGAATCTTAAAACCATGACCCGCTTTTGAATCTATCTTAAAGATAAAATTATTTTTATAAATCTGCTTGAGCCTTTCGTAAGTGTTAGTTAATCCAATACCTGCATTTTCAAGTATTGTATCGCAATTATCACATCCCAAACCATCATCTTCCACATACATATGTAGTTGATTATTCTTCAGAAAACTCTTTATGTTAATAGTTACGGCTTCCGTTTTATGAGAAAATCCATGTTTTATTGCGTTTTCAACCAAAGGCTGTAAAAGTAAATTTGGGACAACAGCTTTTAATGATTCGGGTTGTATTTCAAAATTCACTGAAAGGCGATCCATAAAACGAGTCTGCTCAATAAACAAGTAGTTTTTAATGTACTCAATTTCTTCCTGAAGGGGGATAGCATTTTTTTGGTCTTGCTCAAGCATGGTACGTAATAAAGAAGCCAGCTTTGCCAACACACGCTGTGCATCTTTAACATTGCTGCTCATTAATGCTGAAACCGTATTTAAGGAATTAAAAAGAAAGTGTGGTTGCAATTGATTTCTCAATGCCTTCAATTGGGCATTGCTTAATTCATTTTCTATTACGACCATTTCAAGTTCTTGGTCTTTATATTGTTTAAAATAATAGTAAGCCATAAATGCGCCAAGTATGATCCAGTATTCTATCATTCTGTCTGCAATAGCAGCAGGGATCGTATTCATTCTTAAGACGAGAAAATTCTCAACATTGTCGATCGGATATACTGCAAGTATGATGGTTATATACATCATATTAGATACGATCTCATGCAAGAAAGCCATTATAAAACTGAAAAATAAATGGTAAGCTCCTGTGGTAGTTGAAAGTCCCTTCTTTATTGGGAATAAGAGCATTAAGTTATATACTATCGGTGCTAGAAAAGCCCATAATACATAATTTACGAATGGAATTGCTATTGCTTGTGACCAATTAAAATAATCATACTTTTTCCAGAGTAAGAATTTAATATAATCCTTTGTTACAAAGACAACGATCAGCACCAATGCAAAAAGCAGTAGGTACTTAAAGGGGAACGGTAATTTTTTTAATGCTCTATTCATTTTAATTAGATTCTCTTAATATCTGTTACAAATGTAGATAGCAAGTCCCTAAATATAATAGGCTTTGTGATAAATGAATGAATATGGGATAGGGAGTTTCTCCTTTCCTTCAATAGATAAATGCACAAAATGAAAAAAGTGCTTATTCCTTTTCAACAGGTTTAGCAGCACCAAACAATCCATTTTCTTTAATGATCACATCCACATAAGTTGGAACCATTGATTCCCATCCGCTTTCTCCCTTTTTAATCATATTAAGAACATCACGCGAATGGATCTTAAGCACATTTGGTTTGAATTTCGGTAGATCTACAATCCGTTTGTTAAATATCAAATAATCATAGATAGGGCGTAAACGTGGGTGAATAGGAGTATTTGTGCTATTATAGAATACACCATCTTCTTCTGCAGGGTATAAGTAAATTTTCAAATCTCTTGAGAATAAGATTCCAAATGCTTCCAAAACACCTCCATTTAGATTGCGGTAATACTTTTCATTAAAGACTTCCAATAAAGCATTTACACCCATTATCAGTCCCATTCTCTTTTTAGTATGCAGAGAGAAATAATTGATCAATTTATAGTACTCCTGATAATTTGAGATCAAAACCGTTTGTCCCAAAGAACAAAGAATATCGGCTCTGTCGATAAAGTCTCTTTCATCTATTTCCCCATCTGTACTTAGATTACTCAAGGTGATTTCAAAGAGAACTTTCACCTTATCTTCATCAACTTTGTTTTCCGTAATAAAGCGATCATAACCATTTTTGATCATATCGATATTTACTCGGGTAACAGGTCTGAAACTCCCTCGAATAGCTAATATATTTTTTTTATAAAGCACATCAGCAGCTTGTAAATTTCTTCCGTCAGGACTAAAGATCACCGCATCGGTCATTCCATATTTTACTAATTGGAGACTCATAAGTCGGTTATCCAACTCTTCGTAATCAGGTCCTGTAAATTGAATCATATCGATCTCTAATCGATCTCGCGAAAGGTTGTCGTATAGAGATTTTAGTAATTCTCTAGGGTTATTATAGTAGAAAAAACTTCCGTAGATGAGGTTCACACCTACAATCCCAATCGTTTCTTGTTGCAAAGGTGCATCCTGATCATGAAGGCGAATATGAATTACAATATCATTGGGTCCTTTGTCTGCCGCAGATTGAAAGCGTATACCCAACCATCCCTGGCCACCAATAGTTTTCGAAAAGTTAATGGTAGCAACAGTATCAGCAAATGAAAAGAACCTTCTTTCGGGATTTTTCGTTCTGTCTAAGCGTTGTTCAAGCAGATCGTATTCATGTTCCGTCATTCTACGCAAACGCGTTTCGGAAACATAACGACCATCTCTTTCTCTTCCGTATATGGCATCACTAACGTCTTTGTCATAAGCCGACATTGTTTTAGCAATGGTACCTGATGCACCACCAGCTCTAAAAAAATGTCTTACAACTTCTTGTCCCGCACCGATCTCAGAGAATGTTCCATAGATATTATTATCTAAATTAACTCTTAGTGCTTTTTGTTTTGACGTTAATATTACCCGTTCCAATTCTTGATCCTTTAAAGGTTAATTCAATTACAAAAATACGCTTATCTTATCAGAATTCCATCTTGTACAAAAGAATTTCAAATGAGCAACTTACTAACATATCAATCATTAAATTTGTGAGTATCATGAAAGGAATATTTTTAGGCACAGGTACTTCACAAGGAGTTCCGGTGATCACTTGTGAATGCGATGTGTGTTTGTCGACAAATAAAAAAGACAATAGGCTAAGAACTTCCTTTTTTATTCAATCATCTACAACTTCAATAGTTATTGATACAGGGCCTGATTTTCGGCAGCAAATGCTAAATAATAAGGTAAATAAACTCGATGCAGTTGTGTTTACACATGAGCACAAAGATCATGTAGCGGGTATGGACGATATACGAGCATTCAATTTCAAGCAGAAAAAAGATATGGAGGTGTACGCAAGTAAAAGGGTTGAAAATGCCTTGCATCGTGAGTTTCCATATGTATTTGATGAAAATAAATATCCCGGAGTACCCTTAGTAAACCTTAATACAATTGCAGATGATGCATTTCAGATAGGGGATATTGATCTCTTACCCATAAATGTAATGCACTATATGATGCCAGTAAAAGCATATAGAATAGGGGACTTAACTTACATTACCGATGCAAAGGAAATAGAGACAAAAGAATTAGATAAAATTAGAGGTAGTGAGATCCTGGTGCTTAATGCACTTCGTAAAAGTGAGCATATTTCGCATTTTAATTTGGCGGAAGCCTTGGCACTTATTGAAGAAATAAAACCGCGAAAAGCCTACTTAACTCATATAAGTCATTTGATGGGTTTACATGATGAAGTGAGCTTAGAATTACCCGAAAATGTAGAAATTGCGTATGACGGGCTTGAGATTGAGTTTTAGACAAGGAAATAAATTCTAATATTAATTTCTACGAAATATTTTGTGTTGCTTAACGATCTCAGCGGTTAATTTATAGCTATTATCTATTTAACCATTATGCATAAAGAAATTACATAAAGTTCGCTGGGATAAAACAAATGGAGATCAAGTTTTGTACACTATAAAGCGGGACTACGAAGGAGTCTAATTATTGTTACCCGGGTTGAAATCCCGGGTTAGGAAATGTTAGCAGATGAACGCGACGAAGATTTCTGTTTACTGTTGGTATTTGTCTTCCGAGCCGCAACGAAGAGAGGGCTTACAGGAAGCACCCTTCCCTAGTCATCTCCCTTAAACTGCATTTCGAACAATACACGATAATGGCCATTATGCGCTAATAATTCGTCATGAGTTCCGTATTCTATCACACGTCCTTTTTCCAAAACAATTATTTTATCAGCATTTCGTATCGTACTCAATCGGTGAGCTATAATTATTGAAGTTCTATCTTTTGTTAGTTGCTCCGTAACGTGCTGAATTAATATTTCGGTTTCGGAATCGATAGAAGAAGTTGCTTCATCCAAAATAAGCAGGCTAGGATTATGAACATAAGCACGGATAAAAGATATCAATTGACGCTGGCCTTTTGAAAGCATTCCTCCTCTCTCTTTTATATTGTAATCATAGTTTCCGGGAAGTTTCATAATGAATTGATGAACTCCCACTTTTTTTGCAGCATCAATTACCCTTTCTCTCGTTATGCTAGGATCACGTAGGGTGATGTTATTAAGTATGGAATCAGAAAATAGATAGATATCTTGTAAGACCATCGCCATGCGTGAACGAAGGGTTTGCAATGAATATTCACGAATATTTATTCCATCTAATAGTATTTCTCCGCCATTGTATTCATAGAAGCGATAAATAAGATTAGCAACGGTCGACTTACCCGAACCTGTGGCTCCGACAAGTGCAATTTTTTCTCCTTTACTTATTTTAAAACTGACTCCGTGCAATATCGGTGTGTCTTTTATATAGGAAAAGGAAACGTTTTTAAACTCAAGTACACCTTCGATTTCCTTTCTTGTCACTTCTCCTTGGTCAGTGATTTCCGAATCATTCAATTCCAATACTTCAAAAACCCGTTCAGCACCAACCATTCCCATTTGTAAAACATTGAATTGATCAGCTAGCTGACGTATTGGCCGGAATAACATAAAAATGAAGAAGATATAAAGCAGGATCTCTCCAAATGTTACATTTCCTTTAAGTACTTCTTCCATTCCAAACCAGATAAGAAGAGAAATAGCTAATGCGGATAAAATTTCAACAATGGGGAAAAATACAGAGTAGGCCCAAACGGATTTTATATGTGCCTGACGATGACTTGCATTAATTTCCTTAAACTTTAACATCTCGCTTTCTTCTCTGTTGAACACTTGAACAATACTCATTCCTACAAGATGTTCTTGTACATAGGTATTGAGAGCAGAAACCTGATTTCTAACTTGTTGATAGGCTTTTTTTACAGCATTTTTGAACCAATAAGTAGCAAAAATAAGGATGGGAATAGGGGTTAAACTAAGCAAGGCTAATTCCCAGTTAATAAAAAACATAGCGGCTATGATAACAAAGATCTTCAAGATCTCACCAAAAATATTTATTACCCCACCTGAGAATACTTCGGCAATGGTTTCTATATCTGAAACCACGCGGGTTATGAGTGTCCCGATCGGAGTCTTATCAAAATAAGAAAGGTTTAAGCCTACTATTTTCTTATACAAGCGTATGCGGAGATCTCTAATAATATTTTGTCCCAGGAGGTTGGCAAGATAGATCTGAAAATATTGTAATAGACTTTCAAATATGAGTATTCCGATAAGGAATATTGATAATTCAAAAATACTCTGTGTATCCTTGGTCGGTATATAATCATCAACAATGATCATTATTAAATAGGGCCTTACAGGGGCTAAAAAGCCAATAATAACTGTGAATAGTAAGGTTACATTAAAAATCTTCTTATAAGGTTTCGCGAAAGCAAGTATCTTACTTAATACATCAAAATCAAGATATTTACCTATGTTTTTAAACACTTATAAAGGGATATTTAATATTACTCAAAAATAGTGCATGTGCAGGAGCTGAAGCTCCGGCATTTTGCCTCGACCCACTTTTAATGACCATTTCGAAATCTTCTACCGAAATTTTCCCAAGTCCAACTTCCAACATAGTTCCTACAATTGCTCTTACCATATTTCTTAAAAATCGATCGGCACTTATCGTAAATTTTATTTGCTTATCAGAAACTTCCCATTTGGCCTCTATTACTTTACAAAGAGTAGATTTATTATCAGACCCAATTTTACTAAAAGCGGAAAAATCACTGTGATTCAATAATATTTTCGCTGCAAGGTTCATCTTATTGGTATCTAATTCACGTAAGAAAAGCAACGAATACTTGTTTGAAAATGGATTCTTTTCTTGATGAATAAAGTAATTATAAGTTCGAATTGTCGCATCAAATCTTGCATGTGCATCCGGAGAAACTGCAAATAGATCTAAAATAGCAACACTATGAGCGAGGTAATTATTAAGCTTATAAATGGTTTTATTGATATCTAAAATAGGAGATTCAAGGTCGAAATGCGCATAATAACATGAAGCATGAACCCCTGTATCAGTTCTTCCACAACCTACTAGTTTCGCGCTTTCTACTTTAAGGATCAGGGAGATAGCGTCAGTTAATGCATCCTGAATATTAACTTCCCTCGGTTGTGTTTGCCAACCAAAAAAGGAAGATCCATCATAGGCTAATTTTATAAAATATCGTTGCAAGTGTGTTTGTTTAAGAGGACAAAAATAAAAAATCGGATATTGGCAAACGATTCTATTCAGAATAATAATCATTAATGAAAAAAATAATACTCATTTCCGATACGCATTCTTTTATTCCGGATTCTTTTTGGAAGTACTTAAAAGAGGCTGATGAGTTGTGGCATGCAGGCGATGTAGGTAATGTTGATATCGTTGATGAATTAAAGAAATTGATTCCTTTAAAAGGAGTGTATGGTAATATTGATGGCGACATGGTAAGGAAGGAGTTTCCTGAGTATAAAGCCATGATCGTTCAAGGTGTAAAAATATTGATGTTACACATTGGTGGAAAGCCTTATCGATACTCACCGCGTATGAAAGAATTAATTAAACATTATAAGCCGGAAGTGATCGTGTGTGGGCATTCTCATATTTTGCGTGTGGAGTATGATAAAAGAGCCAAGCTACTTTATTTAAATCCAGGTGCTTTAGGAAGAAATGGATTTCATAAAGTAAAGACCTTCCTTCGCTTTACTTTGCATGAAGGAAAAGTAAGCGATATGGAAGTTATTGAACTTGAGGAACGTGCCGTTTCAATGAGTTAATTATCGAAGACGCTCCACTGATTTCACTAATTCTTCGTCCTTTTTTATTCCTCTATTGGCTAAAAATTGGAAAGTAACCGCAGCGATTGGTAAATAAAAACCAACATAATGAAGGGGTGTTAATTCATCACCATTTTCAAATAATAACAAAGTATTTTCTATACTGAAATAAGTACTAACGATCAATGTAGCCAACAACAAATAATTGATCGCGCCTAGCTTTAATTGCAATTTTCTATTCTTAAATTGAATGATGGTAATAAAAGAAATAATAATGATGGCAGTGATCAAAATTATTTGAGAGATCCAGTTTCCAGGAATGATAATGTCACCACCGTTTTGCGGGACAATTTTATATATTGAATACTTGTATATCACCGTTTCATCTATAAGATAATAGGCAGTATCAAAAAGTGTTGTCAATCCAGTAGCAATAGCAACGAGAAATAAGTAAATGGTTTGGGATCGTTGAATCATTTTATGTAATTTTTACAAAGATAAGTTTTGTGAAGAGGAAAGGTAATCCATTGAAAAATAAATTTTCAAAATCTTGCTTTTTATTACTTTAATTAAGATCCAACTGTTGATATGTACTTTAATTTTATTAGCTAAAATCGATGTAAGCATCAATAAAATGCTTATAATTGCAACAGAATTTCTCATTTGGCATTCGAAGCCATTTTCTTAAAGACTAATTCTTTTCAATAAAATTGATCAATATAATTTTCATATTACATGTACGATATTTTAGAGTTGAGCAGTAAAAAAGTAGCTCAATTGCGTGAAATCGCTAAAGAGATGCAAATCAAGCATCCAGAATCATTTAAAAAACAAGATCTTATTTACCGCATTCTTGACGAACAGGCAGTAAACCCTGTGAAAACAAAAAAGGCGGAAAGCACAAGTGATAGTGCAGAAAAACCAAATAAGGTTAAAAAACCTAGAAGTAAAGCCAAAGCTGCTGCACCTAAAGGACAGAAAAAAGAAGCAGATAATAAAGCTGCAAAAGATATTAAGCCGAAAGCTAAATCTGCCCCTACTACAGACCCGAAAGAAGACGATAGTATAGAGGAAGAAACGCCTCGCCCTCCTAGAAACAAACCACGTCCAAGAAAGGAAGTGATGAAAGCATTAGGAAAAGATAGTGAAACAGCTATGAAAATTGAGGAGAGTAGTAAAGAAGACACTAAAAAGGAAGTTGCTCAGCCAAAACAAGAACAGAAAAGTGCTCCTCAATCCAAAAAAGAGGAAGTTCAGAATGTAAAAACGGAGAGTCAAGCGACGAAACCACCACGTGAGGTAAAGAACAATCCACGTCACGATCGTGGTAGCCGTAAAGATCCGAATGCTGTTGGACGTCCTTCACCGGATAGTGATAACAAATGGGATTATGGTTTTGATTTTGATGGTTTGATCACGCATGAAGGCG